>NZ_JBITGJ010000021.1:0-135561 GCF_044456925.1 Streptomyces sp. NPDC050743 | reverse complement strand
GCCCTGACGGCGATCCGGCCATCCCTGCCCTGCCCCGTAGGAGTCCGATTCCTCCCCGGCCCGAAGGCCGGGGCATCCTCGGAGGAACCCGGTGAACGTCGCGCTGCCGCGCATCGGTTCCGGGCTCGGCGCCGACGTGAGCGGACTGCAGTGGGTGGTCGACGGCTATGCGCTGGCGCTGGCGTCGCTGATGCTGACCGCCGGCACGCTGGGCGATCTGCACGGCCACAAACGCATCGTGCTGATCGGGCTGGTCGTTTTCGGGGCGGGCTCGCTCGCCTGTGGCCTCGCCCCCGGCGTCGCGGTGCTGGTCGCCGCCCGCGTCGTCCAGGGCATCGGAGCCGCGCTGTTGCTGCCCGGCACGCTGGCGATCATCAGTGACGCCTTCCCCGAAGGGGCCGGGCAGGCGAAGGCGATCGGCGTGTGGGCGGGCATAGGCAGCCTGGCCCTGCCCGCGGGGCCGCTGGTGGGCGGGGCGCTGGTCGACGGCTTCGGCTGGCGTGCGATCTTCCTCCTCAACGTGCCGATCGTGCTGTTGGCCCTGGCCGGGGCCGGGGCGATCGTCCGGGAGAGCCGGGAGCCGCAGGCCAGGGGGCTGGATGTGCCCGGCTTGCTGGTGGGGAGCCTGCTGTTGCTGGCGACGACGTTCGCGTTCATCCAGGGCGGGCGCTACGGCGCCGGATCGGCGGCGGTCGTCGCGACCGCGGTGGTGGCCCTGGCGGCGCTCGTCGCGCTGGTCCTCGTCGAGCGGCGCCGCGGGGACGAGGCCATGCTGCCGCTGACGCTGTTCCGGCGCGCGGGATTCAGTGTGGCGAACACGGCGGCCGGGACGATGAACATGTGCACCCTCGGCACGCTGTTCGTCCTGATGCTGTTCCTGCAGTCGCTCCAGCATCGCCCACCGCTGGAAGCGGGGCTGGCGATCGTTCCGCTGTTCGCGCCGCTGGCCGTGCTGGCGCCGTTCGGCGGGCGGCTGACCAGCAGGATCGGGTCCCGTCTGCCGGCGGGTGCCGGACTGCTCCTCGCCGCGGCGGGCCTGGTTCTGCTGACCGGGGTGACGCCGTCGTCGGGCTACGGCGCCATGCTGCCCGCGTTCCTGCTGTGGGGCATCGGGCTTGGCCTGCTGACCCCCGCCGTCGTCGCCGCGGCGATCGCCGCCGTACCCGGCGAACGCTCCGGGCTCGCCTCGGCCGTCAACAACACCGCACGCCAGGCCGGCGGCGCGATCGGCATCGCGGTGGCCGGTGCCGTCGCCGGCCGGCCCGGCGGCGGCGCGCACTTCGTGCACGGCTTCCACACCGTCGCCCTGGGCTCGGCACTGCTCTACGTCGTCGCCGCCGTCCTCGCGCTCCGTCTGCTGCCCGGTGACCTGCTTCCTCGGGAGACAAAGACGCGGCGGATGCGCCGACGACGAGCGGAGGGCGGAACGGACCAGTGAAGGAGCGCCATGCCCGACCCGGCCGGCTCCGCCTACGGCGCCGACGAGGCGGCCCGTTCCCCCGGATCCCTCGCCGCACTCGCCCGAACTGCGCGGGACCGCGGGCCTGACCGAGGAGGACGACCACTACCTGCGCCTGGCGGCCGAAGCCCCCTCCCCCCAGGCCGAGGCGCTGGTGGACGCCTGGCATGCCCTCATCACCGAACACCCGCACCTGTCCGCGTACCCCGCTCACCCCGACGGGCGGCCCGATCCGCGGTACTCGGCCGGGCCGTGGCCGAATGCGGGCACCTTCTGCCGGAGGAGCAACCGGAGGTGGTACTCCGGGAGCTGCTGCGTTCTTCGCCGGCTGAGTGTGTGCCCCGGACTCGGCAACGACAGGCGACGGTCATGCCGGGGGCGGTGTGGTGCGGGCACGGAAGGTGCGCCGGTAGCCGGTGGGAGTGGTGGCGGCGTCCCTGGCGAGGTGGAGCCGGAGGTTCGTCGCGGTGCCCAGACCGCAGCGGCGGGCTACTTCCTCGACGGTGAGGTCGGTGGCTTCCAGCAGGCGGCGGGCTTCCTGCAGGCGCTGCGCGTTGAGCCACCGCAGGGGTGTCGTGCCGGTCTCGGCGACGAAGCGGCGGGCGAAGGTGCGGGGGGAGACGGCGGCCTGCCGGGCCAGATCGGCGACCGTCAGCGGCTGGTCGAGGTGCTGGAGGGCCCAGGCGTACACGGACGCCATGCCGGTGCCCTCGGTGGGCATGGCGCGGGTCAGGTACTGGGCCTGTCCGCCGTCCCGGTGGGCGGGCACGACGAGCCGGCGGGCGAGGTCCGCCGCGACCTGGGCGCCATGGTCCTCGCGCACCAGATGCAGGCACAGGTCGATCCCCGCGGCGAATCCGGCGCTGGTCAGGACGGGCTCCCGGGCGGTGTAGTGCAGGTCGGCGTCCACGTCGACCTGCGGGTGACGACGGGCGAGTTCGTCCGCGTCCATCCAGTGCGTCGTGGCACGTCGGCCGTCGAGCAACCCGGCCGCGGCGAGCGCGAAGGCGCCGGTACAGACGGAAACCATGCGCGCACCGCAGGCCGCCGCGGCGCGCAGGGCGTCGAGGACGGGCGGCTCGGGCGGGGTCAGCGGCTGGTAGCCGGGGACGACCACGGTTTCGGCCTCGCCGAGCGCGTCGAGGCCGCGGGGCGCCACGAGGTCGAAGCCCGTGGTGGTCGGCACGGGTCCGGCCGCGGCGGCGCACAGCGTGAACCGATAGGCCCCCGGCCCGCCCGGATCGCCGAAGATCTGCGCGGGTATGGCGAGGTCGAAGGCGACCACGCGCGGGAGGGCGAGCGCCACCACATGATGCATGGCAGCAATCTTACGAACATGGGCATTGCTGCCACTGGTCTCGGGTCCGATGCCGGGAGAGGGTGAAGCGGTCGCGGGACAGGCCCGCGGCAGCCACGAATCTCTCGTTCAGGAGCACACCCGATGCGTTTCCTCGACGCCGCATCCCACACCGCCGACCGCCCCTGGGGTGCGCTGGACCTGGCGGAATTCGACACGGCGACGGTCCGTCTGCACTGGACCGACCAGCCGTACGTCTGGCACGTCAACGACGGGCCCGAGGTCTTCGTGGTCCTCGACGGCGCCGTCGACATGCACTACCGCGTGGACGGTGTCGAACGCGTCGAGCGACTGGTGCCCGGCCGCGTGTGCTGCGTCGAGCCCGGCGACGCCCACGTGGCCCACCCCAGGCCGGAGGCTCGCATCCTTGTCGTCGAACGCAAGGACAGTGTGTGACGGGACCGCGGGGTCAGCCCGCCCGTTCCCCCTGACTGCGGTCCCGGCCGGGCTCCTCGCCGAAAACCCCCCGGTGACGCCGCGCTCGGATACGCAGTGCCGCGCCGGGGGTACCCGTGCGTCGCGACGAAGGAGGTGCCGGCCGTGGGCGCGACATTCTCGCTGGGCCGTGTTGCGGGCGTCCGCGTCGGCGTGCACTGGAGCGTGCTGGTCGTCTTCGCGCTGATCGCCGCAGGGCTGGCGCAGGGGCGCCTGCCCCGCGCCCACCCGGGCAGTCCGGCCTGGGCGTACTGGCTGACGGCCCTGGCTACGGCCGTGGTGTTCCTGCTGGCCCTGCTGGCCCACGAGATCAGCCACGTCATGGTGGCCCGCCGCAGCGGCGTCGGCGCCGACGAGATCACGCTGTGGCTGCTGGGCGGGGCCGCACGTCTGCACAACGAGGCGCCCACCCCGACGGCGGAACTGCGCATCGCTGGCATCGGGCCGCTGGTGAGCCTGCTGCTGGGCGGGCTCTTCGCCCTGCTGACGTGGTGGACGCACGCGCTGCACAGCCCGGGGCTGCTGGTGAAGGCGCTGGCCTGGCTCGCGGGCATCAACATCCTGCTGGCCCTGTTCAACGTGCTGCCCGCCGCACCTCTGGACGGAGGGCGACTGCTGCGCGCGCTGGTGTGGTGGCGCACCGGCAACCGGCTGCGCGCCACCGAGGTCGCCACCGGCGCCGGACGCGCGCTGGGCTGGATCCTGGTCGCGATCGGCGTGTACGAGGCCCTGGCCGGTGGGTTCGCGGGCGGCCTGTGGCTGCTGCTCATCGGCTGGTTCATGGTGGCCATGGCGACGATGGAGGGCAGCCAGGCAAAACTTCGTGAACTGCTGCGCTCGGTGCCGGTCCGGCAGGCGATGAGCGCGGATCCGGTCACCGCCGCGGCCGGAACGACCGTCCGGGAGTTCCTCGGCAGTCCGCCGTGGCGCTATCGGCACTCGGCCTTCCCGGTCACGGATCCGGCGGGGCGCCCCGTGGGGCTGGTCAGCGTGCGGCAGGCCGGACAAGTACCGGTGGAAGACCGCGACTCGACCTCGCTCGACGCCGTGATGGTGCCCCTCGGCGACATCCCCACCGCCGGCCCCGACGACCCCTTGGCCCAACTCCTGCCGGCCTTGGACGCCAGTCCCGCCCGCCGCGCCCTGGTGCTGGTGGACGGCCGCGTCGTCGGCATCGTCACCAGCTCCGACGTCAGCCGGGTCATCGCCTGGCTCACCTCGACCACACCGCCGGGCGCGGGCCTCAGGACAGTGGGCTGAGCACGCGGCACTCCATCGGCGTGGCCGTAGCCGGTCAGTGGTGCCGGGAGGGGGTCATCGGGCGGCGTGGTGGCTGAGGGCCGCGTGCGGGTCGCCGATGCCGGGGGTGGGGTGCGGATCGGTGTGTACGGTGGCGGCGGTCAGCCGGGGCACCGCATGGATCAGGGCGTGTTCGGCTTCGACCGCGATGGCGTGGGCCCGGGCGACGCTCAGCCGCGGGTCGACGACGATGTCGGTCTCGGCGCGCAGGGAGTGGCCGATCCAGCGCATCCGCACCGAGCCGACGTGCTCGATGCCCTCGACGGTGCGCAGGGCCCGCTCGGCACGGTCGACCAGGGCGGGGTCGACGGAGTCCATCAGGCGCCGGTAGACCTCGCGGGCGGCGTCCTTGAGCACCATGAGGATCGCGGCGGTGATCAGCAGCCCGACGACCGGGTCGGCCCAGCGAAAGCCGAGGGCGGCGCCGCCGGCGCCGAGCAGGACGGCCAGGGAGGTGAAGCCGTCGGTGCGGGCGTGCAGGCCGTCGGCGACCAGCGCGGCGGAGCCGATCTTGCGGCCGGTGCGGATGCGGAAGCGGGCCACCCATTCGTTGCCGATGAAGCCGGCCAGCGCGGCGAGGGCGACGGCCCACAGATGGCTGACGTCGCGAGGGTGCAGCAGGCGGTCGACGGCCTCGTAGGCGGCCAGCGCGGAGGAGGACGCGATGGTCAGCACGATGGCGATGCCGGCCAGGTCCTCGGCGCGGCCGTATCCGTAGGTGTAACGGCGGTTGGCGGCCCGGCGCCCGAGGGCGAACGCGATGCCGAGCGGTACGGCGGTGAGCGCGTCGGCCGCGTTGTGGATGGTGTCGCCCAGCAGCGCGACCGACCCGGACACCGCCACGATCATCGCCTGGACCACGGTGGTCGCCCCGAGGACGGCGAGCGACAGCCACAGCGTACGCATCCCCTCGCGGGAGGTCTCCATCGCGGAGTCGATCTTGTCCAGCGCCTCGTGGCTGTGCGGAGTGACCAGGTGAGCGAGCTGGTGGCGCACCTTCGGCCAACGCCCGCCTCCGTGCGGGCGGTCATGGCCGTGGACGTGACCGTGACCATCGTGGTGGTGCCCGTGCGGCTCGTGGGTGTGGGACTGCTCGTTCACGGTGCGCCTTTCGCGGACGACGGCGGGCGGGCGGCCGAAGGTGGACGCCGGTACTGCTGCCCCCTCATTATGTGCGTATGAACGCACGCATGCATCTATCAGGTGCACACCCCTCGCAACAGACAGACGAGGGCGAACGCCTCGCGGTCGCCGTGGAGGTACTCGGCCTGCTCGCCGACCGCACCCGGCTGGCTCTGCTGCGGCGGCTCGGCGAGGGGGAGGCCGACGTCACGACGTTGACCGGGGCGACCGACGCCACCCGGACGTCGGTCAGCCAGCATCTGGCCCGGCTGCGCCTGGCCGGGCTCGTGACCACCCGGAAGGAGGGGCGCCGGGTCGTGTACGCCCTGCGGCACGGACATCTGCGCCGCCTGGTCGACGAGGCGCTGAGCATCGCCGACCACCAGATCGGCCACCTGCCGCCGCACGACTGACACCCCGCCAGGAAGGCGCACCGGCCATGGAAGCCGAGGGCGCGGTCCGACGGCCGCCGGAGGGGCGGGGAGCGCTCAGGCTCCGGCCGCGGTCACCACCGCGTCCGTGGCGAAGCCGAGGAGCAGACCGAGGAGGACGCACCAGGTGGTGAGCGTCTTCAGGTTGGCCTTGCGGGCCACCGCGAGGAGTTCGATGACCACGTAGAGGATGGAGCCGGCGGCCAGACCCAGGAACGCGATGGAGAGCGTGTCGTTGACGAGGTGCTGACCGACGAGGGTGCCGAGGAAGGTGGGTCCGCCGCCGATCAGGCCGAGCCGGAAGAGGGCGGCCCAGGAGGGGCGTTCGCCCTCGGCGGCGAGCGGGGCGACGATGCCGAAGCCCTCGGTGGCGTTGTGCAGGCCGAAGCCGATGATGAGCAGCACGGCGAGGGAGAGTTCGCCCTTGGCGGCGGAGTTGCCGATGGCCAGGCCCTCGGCGAAGTTGTGCAGGCCGATGCCGGTCGCGATCATCAGGGCGAGGGAGGCCGCCTGGCTGCGGGCCTTCGGCGCCAGCTCCGTCGCCACGGCGGCGCCGGGACCGGCGGGACGCCCGGCGGCGGCTCGGCGGCGGGCGGTCCAGGCGTCGTAGTACACGAGTCCGGCGAGGCCGACCGCGAGTCCGGCGGCGAGGACGAGTCCGCCGGAGGCGACCGTCGCCCAGTGGTGGTCGCTCAGCGCTTCGTCGACCGGTTCCCAGGCGTGGGTGAGGACGTCCCAGACGAGGAAGACGAGGATGCCGATGGCGACGGCGTTCAGCCCGGCCCTGAGGCGGGGCGTCGGTGTGCGCAGCCGGCCGAGCGGGAGGCCGAGGTAGATGGTGAAGCCCGCGATGGCGCCGAGCAGGGCGATGTTGGCGCTGGACATGGGGAGAACTCCGGGTCGTGCTCTGGTGGCGGCCTGGTGGGGGCGGGCTGCCTGGGGACCACGTGAGCATAGGTTAGGTGAGCCTCACCTAAGGGTTTCCTGTGCAGCGCTTGGGTGAATCTTGACGGACCCGTTGCCGGTCTGTGTCCGCGCAACAGGGCGACTTCGGCGAGCCGTCGCCGCGCTCCGGGCCGGCCGACGGACGCGATCGCCTACGCGGCGGGTGTTCCGTGAGCCGTCAATCGAGGCATCCCGTGAGCCGCTCGTAGGCGTGATGGGCGTCGCTGACCAGATGCTCGGCCTCGGTGCGGGTGCCGCAGTAGGTGACCTGGCCGGCGGCCCGGCGCTGCAGGCGCGCCAGAACCGCGGCCCAGGCGTCGGCCTCCGCGTGCCAGCGGGGCAGGTCGTCGGTGTCGACGAGGTCGATGAAGGAAGGATCCTCGGCCACGCACAGCAGCACCGGGGCGGCGGGCGCGGACTGCGCACCGATGCGGTGCAGGACGCCCAGCGGCCAGGCGGGCACGGTGGTGCCGGCCAGGGCGGGTTCGGGCATCAGCACCAGGGCGTCCAGGGGCAGGCCGTCGTCGTCGAGGGTGTCGGGAACTCGTCCGTGTCCGACCGGCCAGCCCGTGGAGGTGAGGCGGCCGGAGGCGCCGTCGTCGGACGTGCGGATGGTGGAGGAAGCGGTGGCGTCGATGTCGACGGTGATCCGGGGCATGGCCCTGACCTCCTCGGACGTGAGCGTGGTCAGCGGGTAGAGGCCATCGGCACCGCGTCGGTGCGGTTGGCGGCGAGCCCCATCGCCGGATACCAGCAGTCTCCTGCCGGACGGCCGGGGCGGCAACAGAGCACCATCCGACGCGGCTGAGCGACAAGAGCGGCCTGTCGCTGCTCGACGGCGGTCGAGACCCTGCTCCCAGCGACCAACTCACCGGCCGCTGCGAGGAGATGACCGACCGCTTCCCGAACCGGTCCCACGGGAAGGGGCCCGCCGCGCCTTTGCCTCAGCGGCGATTCGTCCCGGTGACCAGCAGCAGCACCGCGGCCAGCACCTGGACGGCGACAACCACCGCGATCAGCACGGGGATCGAGTAGCCGTACAGGCCGCCCGTGAGCGCGCCGCCGGCCAGACTCGCCGCGCCGACCACGCCGGCGAACAGGCCGTACGCGGTCGCCCGCCGCCCGCTGGGCACCAGGTCCGCGACCGTCGCGCGCAGGGTCGACTCCTGGATGCCCAGGGCCGCGCCCCACACCAGCGACCCGGCCACCGCGACGGCGACCGTGTCGGTGAACGCCAGGGCCACCACGGCCGCCGTGAGAACGGGCAGGGCGATCAGCACGCGTGGGCCGTGCCGGTCGTACAGCCGGCCCGTGGCCAGCGCCGCGACCGCGTCCACGGCCATCGCCGCCGCGTACAGCACCGGCACCCACGCGGCGGACAGCAGATGGCGCTGGACCAGGTGGTAGGAGAGCACGCCGAAGGTGGCGAACCCGGTGGTGGTGGCCGCCGTGAACCCGGCGTAGGTCCAGAACGCCCTCGGCAGGCGCCCGTCCGGCCCGTGCGGTGTCGTGGGTGCCGCGGCCGTCACCTCGCGTTCGTAGGCTTCCGGGTCCGGCATCCGGGCCCGCAGCCGGAACAGAAGCAGCAGGACGGCGACGCCGGGGACGGCGAGCACACCGAGCGCGGGGCCGTAGTCGTTCCCGGTCAGCGCGAGCACCCCGGCCACCAGCAGCGGGCCGACGAGAGCGCCGATCTGGTCCATCGCCTCGTGGACGGCGAAGCCGCGGCCCCGCCCGGTGGCGGCGGTGGCGTGCGAGAGCAGCGTGTCCTTGGCGGGCGAGCGCACGGCCTTGCCGACCCGCTCGGCGATCACCAGCGTGCACGCGGCCCACAGCACCCCCGCGACACCCAGCAGCGGCACCGAGACGACCGTCAGGGCGTACCCGGCGATCGCCAGCCCCCAGAAACGGCGAGTACGGTCGGCCAGCGGACCCGAGACCAGCCGCAACCCCAGCGCCGCCGCCTCACCGGCGCCGGTGACCATGCCGACGACGAGGGCGGACGCTCCCAGCGAGGCGAGCAGCGGGCCGGTGACCGAGCGGGCGCCCTCGTACACGAAGTCCGCGAGCAGGCTGACCGTGCCGAACCAGACCACGAACCGCCACGGCCCCATCCCCGCCGACGGCTGGCCCGTCTCCCGCTTTTCGGACACCGGCTGATTCATGTCCACAGCGCCTCCGCGACGACATCCCGACGCACGCCGCGCCCAAGCCGGTCACCACGGTGGCGACGACATCGGCGGCGGCGAACAACCCGGCCCCATCCTCCGCCGAACGAGGCGTCTCGTACGACCCGGTGCCGAGGAGCGATTGCGGGCGAGCCGTTCGCATCGCAGGCCACGGACAGCCGTCTGGGGGCGGGAGTTGACCTTGCCCCTGGGGGCAGGGTTTACGCTGCGCGCAGCCGATCCGCCGATCATGGAGTCCGTGTGCCTGACATCAACGCCGTAGCTCTGCGTGGCGCCACCATCCACTACGACGACCTCGGGCCCTCGGCCGGGCTGCCGGTGCTTCTGATCCACGGGCACCCCTTCGACCGCACGCTGTGGACACCCCAGGCCGAGGCACTGGCCGAGGCGGGATACCGGGTCGTCACCCCCGACCTGCGGGGATACGGCCGCAGCAGCGTCACCCCCGGAAAGGTCTTCCTCTCCGACTTCGCCGACGACCTCGCCGCGCTCCTCGACCACCTGGGCATCGGACGAGCGGTGGTCGGCGGTGTGTCCATGGGCGGTCAGATCACCATGGAGTTCCAGCGCCGTCACCCGCAGCGGGTGCGCGCCCTGGTGCTGTCCGACACCTCCGCGCCCGCCGAGACCGACGAGGGCAAGGAGTTCCGCAACCGGCTGGCCTACCGGCTCCTCGCCGAGGGGATGGCGGGCTACGCGGGGGAGGTGATCGACAAGATGCTGGCCCCGTACAACGTCACCGCGATGCCGGATGTCGCCGGGCGAGTCCTGGACATGATGCGCGCCACCGACCCCCGCGGCGCGGCGGCGGCACTGCGCGGGCGGGCCGAACGCCCCGACTACCGGGACACGTTGGCCGGGGTACGGGAACCGGTCCTGATCGTCGTCGGCGCGGACGACGTCTACACACCCGTCGCGGATGCCGAGGCGATGCACCGCCTCGTCCCCCACGCGACCATGACCGTCATCGAGAAGGCCGGGCATCTGCCCGGCGCCGAGCAGCCCGAGGCCTTCAACACCGCCCTGCTGGACTTCCTCGCCACGCAGGTGGCCCCCGATGACTGAGCCGCACCCGCTCCCGCCACCACCGCCGCACGAACGCGCCGGATTCACGCTGCAAGGCCCGGTTCTCGACGGAGCGCTCGTCCGCCTGGAGCCCCTGGACCACCGCCACGCCGCGGACCTGGCCGCGTCGGCCGAGGAGGACCGGAGCGCCTATGGGTTCACCTGGGTGCCGCGGGCGGCCGAGGTCGAGGAGTACATCGACCTGCAGCACGCCCGTGCCGCCGCCGGGAAGCTGGCCCCGTACGCGCAGGTGGAGAAGTCGTCGGGACGGGCCGTCGGGGCCACCGCCTACTGGGATCCGCGTCCCTGGCCGAACGGCGACGGTCTCTGCGCCATCGAGGTCGGCTACACCTGGCTGGCGGCCTCCGCACAGGGCACGGGAGTGAACACCGAGGCCAAGTTCCTGTTGTTCCGGCACGCTTTCGAGAACTGGGGCGTCGCGCGCGTGGACTTGAAGACGGACGCGCGCAACGGCCGTTCACGGGCGGCGATCGAGGGCGTGGGGGCGCGGTTCGAAGGAGTGCTGCGGAACTGGTCCCGGTCGTGGGCACCCGGTGAGGACGGCATGCTCCGTGATTCCGCGATCTTCTCGATCACCGCGACGGAGTGGCCCGACTGCCGCACGAGGCTGGAACAGCGATTGGCCCGGATCCGGACCGCCGCCACCAGCTCGGCACCGGCATCCTGACCCGCTCGCCGCAGGCAGGCAGGCAGCCTTCGGAAAATAGTAGCCATGTACATAGTAGCCATGTACGGTATCTGCCATGAGCAAGGCTTCCGAAGGAGCCACGCCCGGTTTCCTGGTGTGGCGGTTGTCCATGAAGTGGCGGGTCGCGGTGGACCGCGCCGTGGCCCCGCTGGGACTGACCCACGCGCAGTACGCCCTGGTGGCGTCGCTGTACGGCATGCACCGCTCCGGTCTGCGCCCCAGCCAGCGGCGGCTCGCCGATCACACCGGCCTGGAGGCGCTGTACGTCTCCAAGCTGGCCCGCGGTCTGGAGTCGGCCGGCCTGCTCCAGCGGACCCGGGACCCGGGCGACCCGCGTGCCGTGCAGCTGGAACTCACCGAGCAGGGACGCGAGGTCACCCGGAAGGCGATCGACGTCGTCCAGGGACTGCTGCGGCAGCTACTGGCACCGCTCGGCGGCCTCGGCAGCCCGCGGGCACGGGAGTTCACCCGGGAGCTGACGATCCTGCTCGACGCGCCGCTTGACCCGTTCGACACCACCGATCACGAGACGGAGCAGTCATGACCACCAGCGCACCCCTGGTCGACCCGCGCACCATCGCCCTCGCCCACTACGCCGCTCGTGCCGTCCTGGAGCGCGTGCTGGCCTCCTACGGCACCACCTTCCAGCAGAACGTCACCCTGCGGCTCGCCGCCGTCGCGGACGGCCCGGTCGAGCGCCTCGCTCTGGTCGACGGCGTGACCGGTGCGCTGAAGGTCGACGCGGCGGACGCTCACAAGACGATCGACGAGCTGGTCGCGGCCGGGCTGCTCGTCACCACGGAGGCGTCCCGCCTGGACATCACCGACGCCGGGCGGGAGTTGTACGCCAAGGCCTCGGCCGAGACGGCACCGGTGACGGCCCGGATCTACGCCGGCATCTCCGAGGAGGACCGCGCCGTGACCGGCCGGGTGCTGACCCTGATCACCGAGCGCGCCAACGCGGAACTGGCCGCCGTGGAGGCCCGGCGGGATGAGAGCCGCCATCCCCGGCATCGTTAGTGGAATATTGAACAACTGCGTTCCGTTGTGGCCGTCGAAGGAGGTCACGAGTGGAGACGCAAGTGGAGACCATGTACTACGACCACGGCACACCGGCCGAGCGCTGGGAGCGTGCGCAGCAGTTCTTCGACGCCAAGGACTACGCGGGCGCGGCGCGGGTGCTGACCGGGCTGGTCGAGGAGGTGCCGGAGCAGACCGGACCCCGGCTGCTGCTGGCCCGCGCCTACTACCACTCGGCCCAACTGCGCCGCGCGGAAGCCGAGTTGCGGATCGTCGTCGAGCGTGACCCGGTGGAGCACTACGCCCGGCTGATGCTGGGCCGGACGCTCCAGCGGCAGGCCCGGCACGAGGAGGCGGAGCGGCATCTGCGGATCGCCTCGGCGCTCGCGGGCGACTTCCCGCAGGAGTGAGCCGCGGCGCACAGCCGCGGAAGGAGGGCCCGGTTCCCGGCGGGGACCGGGCCCTCGGCGTGCCTCAGGGGGACGGACGTACCGTGCGTGTCACCACCCAGTGGTTCTTGCCCAGCCGCCGGGTGCGGTTGAAGCCCCTGCTCTCGAACAGCGCGAGGGTGCCGTTGTGCAGGAAGGACGCGGACACCCGGGTGCCCTCGGTGTCCTGCGGGTAGCTCTCCACCGTGCCGCCGCCGAGCCGGGCGATCTCGCGCAGGGCGCCGTCGAGCGCGGCCGACGCCACACCCGAGCGGCGCCGGGCGCGGTGCACGAAGAAGCAGGTGATCCGCCACTCGGGCGGGGTCGGGGCGGCCGACTCGTAGGCGCGGCGGTGTTTGATCCGGGGCAGTTCGGCGGGCGGCCCGAACTGGCACCAGCCGACGCAGTCGGGGCCGTCGTACACCAGGGCCGCGTGCGCCCTGCCCTCGCGGACCCGCGTCTCCTTCTCCGCCCGGTTCTGCTCGGGCGTGCTGGTGCGGCCCACGCCCTCCTCGTGGAACGCCATGCACCAGCAGCCGCCCCACACCCCGTCGTGCTCCGCCACCAGTCGGGCGAAGTCGGGCCAGGTGTCCGGGGTCAGGGACCACACCGAGAACGTCATCTCCGTCCTCCGGGTCAGAGCGGGGCCGGCGTGTGCAGGAGCAGGTACAGGGTGACGGCGGAGTTCGCCGAGGACATCGCGGACACCAGTGCCCCGGCGGTGGCCGCCCAGGCGGCCAGGCCCACCGAGGTGCGGGCCGACGGCCAGGTACGGGCCGCGGGCACGGGCGCCAGCAGCGCGGCCACCCGGCGCGGCACGGGCCCGGTGGCCGCGAGCGCGGCCAGGGTGGGCGCGGGCGTGCCAGCGGGGAGCAGCGCCGCCCTGCCGATGGCGCGGGCGACGGTGCGCCGGTCGCCGACCGTCCGGGCCGCCTCCTCGTCCGCCCAGCGCTCGGCCGTGTAGACGACGGCCGTGCGCAGCGGCCGCAGGAACGGGTTGGCACGCGCGGCGAGGTGCGCGGCGAGCAGATGGCGGTGGTGGCGGGCCGCCAGATGAGCGCGTTCGTGGGCGAACAGGGCGCGCCGCTCGGCGGGGGCGAGCCCGGCCAGCAGCGCGGTGGTGACGACGATCCGGCCCCGGCCGCCGGGAAGGGCATAGGCGTACGGCGTGCTGTCGGGCAGGACGGCGACCGTCCGGCCGGGCAGCGGGGCGAGGGCCCGGCGGGCGCGGCGGGTGACCCGGCGGTGCCGCAGGAGGGTACGGGCGCAGGCGGCGGCGACCAGGGCGAGCGCCGGGACCGCGGCCCGGCCGGCCACCCCGTCGTACGGTACGGCGGCCCGTACCCGCGGGTCGGACCAGTCGTCCGGGAGGGGGCTGCCGGGCAGTCGGGCGGTCCCGACGACCATGAGCAGGGCCAGGCAGAGCGTGCTGCACCCGGCCATGACCACCGCGAACGCCGTCAGCAGCCGGGTCGCGGTACGCGGATGCAGACGTGTCCCGGCGAGCCGGGCGACCGGCCAGGCGGACAGCGGCAGCACCAGCGGCAGGAAGACGAAGACCCCCATGGGCCGTCAGTCTTCCCTACCGCCCTCCCCCGTGTCCGTGGACCGCGGCAGACCGCTGTCCGCGGCGTCGAGCAGGGCGCGCAGGACCTGCTCGTCACCGGGCGGCAGGGCGGTGACGAAGCTGGCGAGGACCGCCTCGCGGTCCCGTTCGCCGTCCAGCAGGCGGCGCATGCGCAGGGCGGCGAGACGGGCCACGTCGGCGGTCGGCGTCCATACGAAGGAACGGCCCTTGCGTTCGCGGGAGACGACGTCCTTGGCCAGCAGCCGGGTCAGGATGGTGACGACGGTGGTGTAGGCGAGGTCGCCGCCGAGGCGCTGCTGCACCCAGGCGGCGGTGACCGGGCCGTCCGCCTCGCGCAGCGCACCGAGGACCTGGCCCTCCAGCTCGCCCTGGCCGCGCCGCCGGGCCCGGCCGCCTTCCCGCGCCATGTGCCGTTCCCCCTCGCGAGTGGCCCTGTTCATCTCCTGGACGCCGGAGTCGACGCCGGCGTGTCGAACCACGCTACTTCACGGCGGCACGACCAGGGTGCCCCCCGTCGGTGGCCGGCCGGCGTGGCATGCTGGCGCGATGGCCCCTCTCCGTGATCACGCGCCGCTCGCCGAGCGGGTCGAGGAACTCCTCGCCGCCGGCGGCCCCTTGCCCATCGTCGCCGCCGGGCAGCCGGTGCTGCGGCGCGGCACCGAGCCGTACGAGGGTCAGCTCGGCCCCGCCCTGCTGGCCCGTTTCGTGGAGGCCCTGCGCGTCACCATGCACGCCGCGCCCGGCGTGGGCCTCGCCGCACCGCAGGTCGGCGTGCCGCTCAGGATCGCGGTCATGGAGGATCCGGCGCCGGTGCCCGAGGAGGTCGCGGTGGCCCGGGGCCGGGTGCCGCAGCCCTTCCGTGTCCTGGTCAACCCCGTCTACGAGCCCGTCGGCACCGCCCGTGCCGCGTTTTTCGAGGGCTGCCTGAGCGTGCCGGGCTGGCAGGCGGTGGTCGCCCGGCACGCCGAGGTGCGGTTGCGCGCCGAGGACGAGCAGGGGCGCGCCCTGGACGAGGTGTTCACCGGGTGGCCCGCCCGCATCGTGCAGCACGAGACGGACCACCTGGACGGCACGCTCTACCTGGACCGCGCCGAGCCGCGCTCCCTGTCGACCAACGAGGCGGTCGCCGCGCTGTGGAGCGCACCGACGCCGAGGGCGGCGGCCGACGCCCTCGGTTTCGAACTGCCGTAATCAGAGGGTCAGTTGTCGCGGTAGGCCTCCAGCAGCCGCAGCCAGACCTCGCTCAGCGTCGGATACGACGGGACGGCGTGCCACAGCCGGCTGACCGGGACCCGGCCGGCGACGGCGATGGTCGCCGAGTGGATGAGCTCGCCGACGCCGGGCCCGACGAAGGTGACGCCGCGCAGGATCTCGTCCTCCAGGTCGACCACCATGCGGGCGCGGCCCTTGTAGCCGTCGGCGTACAGGCCCGCGCCCGCGACGGCGGAGAACTCGACGTCGACGGCGCGGACGCGGTGGCCGGCCTGTTCGGCCTCGGCGAGGGAGAGGCCGACCGCGGCGGCCTCGGGTTCGGTGAAGACGACCTGGGGGACGGCGTGGTGGTCGGCGGTGGCCACGTGCGCGCCCCAGGACTCGTCCGCCACGGAGTCGCCGGCCGCGCGGGCGGCGATCGCGGCGCCCGCGATGCGGGCCTGGTACTTGCCCTGGTGGGTGAGGAGAGCACGGTGGTTGACGTCGCCGACCGCGTACAGCCAGTCGGTGCCGGTCACCCGGAGGGTGTCGTCGACGTCCAGCCAGGAGCCGGGTTCCAGGCCGACCGTGTCGAGGCCGATGTCGTCGGTGTGCGGGGTCCGGCCGGTGGCGAAGAGGATCTCGTCGGCCTCGATCCGGTCGCCGGCGGCGGTGACGGCCACGACCGTGCCGTTCTCGCGGGTGACGGACTCCACCGAGGTGCCGGTGCGGACGTCGGCGCCCGCCTCGGTGAGCGCCTCGGCGACCAGTTCCCCGGCGAACGGCTCCATGCGGTTCAGCAGCCCTTTGCCGCGCACCAGGAGGGTGACCCGGGAGCCGAGGGCCTGCCAGGCGGTGGCCATCTCGGTGGCGACGACACCGCCGCCGACGACGATCAGCCGGCCCGGGGCGGCCTTGGCGCTGGTCGCCTCGCGGCTGGTCCACGGTTCCACCTCGGCGAGGCCGGGCAGGTCGGGCAGCTGGGCGCGGGTGCCGGTGGCGACGGCGACGGCGTGCCGGGCGGTGAGGGTGGTGACCGTGCCGTCGGGGGCCGTCACGCTGACCGTACGGGGGCCGGCGAGCCGCCCCTGGCCGCGGTACAGATCGGCGCCGATGCCGTCGAGCCAGCCGACCTGGCCGTCGTCTTTCCAGTGGGAGGTGTACTCGTCCCGGCGGGCGAGGACGGCCGGGGTGTCGAGGGGGCCCTGGACCGCCTGGGCGAGGCCGGGCAGCCGGCGGGCGTCCGCCTGGGCGATCACCGGCCGGAGCAGGGCCTTGCTGGGCATGCACGCCCAGTAGGAGCACTCGCCGCCGACCAGCTCGCTCTCCACGACCGCGGTGGTGAGGCCGGCCGCACGGGTGCGGTCGGCGACGTTCTCCCCCACGGGCCCGGCCCCGAGCACCACGACGTCGTACGCGATGGATTCCGTTTCCGTCATGGGGTTCAGTCTGGTGGGTGGTGTGCGCGACGGCCACACGGGTACGCGCGCGGAACACAGACGTGCGCGTGTGGAATAGGCGGTCCGGCGGCCGTGTTTCCGCCGTCGGCACACCCCCACACCAGGAAGAGGGACTCACGCCATGAGCAGCACTGTGGAGCTGACCAAGGACAACTTCGACCAGACGGTCACCGACAACGACTTCGTTCTGATCGACTTCTGGGCTGCCTGGTGCGGGCCGTGCCGCCAGTTCGCACCCGTGTACGAGAAGGCCGCCGAGGACAACCCGGACCTTGTCTTCGGCAAGGTGGACACCGAGGCCCAGCCGGAGCTGGCCGCGGCCTTCGGCATCCAGTCGATCCCGACGCTGATGATCGTGCGGGACAAGGTCGCCGTGTTCGCCCAGCCGGGCGCCCTGCCCGAGCCCGCGCTGACGGACCTCATCGGTCAGGCCCGGAAGCTGGACATGGACCAGGTCCGCAAGGACATCGCGGCGCAGGAGGCCCAGGGGGGCACCGCGCAGTAGTCCCCAAACCGGGTACGGCCGCCCCTAGAAGGGGTACGGCGCCACGTCGCCGCGTACGGTCGTCCACCGCAGCTCGGTGAAGGCCTCCAGGTTCGCCTCGCCGCCGAAGCGGGCGCCGGTGCCGGACGCGGCGACGCCGCCGAAGGGGGCCACCGCCTCGTCGTTCACGGTCTGGTCGTTGACGTGGACGATGCCGGTGGGGATCCGCTCGGCGAGGTCGAGGGCCCGGGCGGTGTCCCGGCTGACGATGCCGAGGGAGAGGCCGTAGGGGGTGTCCGCGGCGAGCGCCGCCGCCTCGTCGGCGGTGGTGAAGGAGCGGACCGGTGCGACCGGGCCGAAGACCTCCTCGGCGTAGGCCGGGGTGTGGTCACCGGCGTCGGCCAGTACGGTCGGCCGGTAGAAGAGCTGTTCATGGGTGCCGCCCGCGGCGAGTTTCGCGCCGCGGGCGGTGCTCGTGCGCACCAGGCCGTCGATCTTCGCGAGCTGTCCCGCGTCGATGACCGGGCCGAGGTGGACCTGCTCGCGGTGGGGGTCGCCGACGGCCAGCGAGTCGGCCTTGGCGGCGAGCCGTTCTACGTACTCGTCGTACAGCGAGGCGTGCACGAGATGGCGTCCGGTCGTCATGCAGATCTGGCCCTGGTGGAAGAACGAGCCCCAGGCGGCCGTGGAGATCACGGCGTCGAGGTCGGCGTCCTCCAGCACGATCAGGGCCGAGTTACCGCCGAGTTCGAGGTGGGCCCGCTTCAGGTGGCGGCCGGCCGCCTCGCCGACGGCGCGGCCCGCCGCGGTGGATCCGGTGAAGGAGATGACGGGGACGAGCGGATCCTCCACCAGCGCCCGGCCCGTCTCCGCGCCGCCGGGCAGCACCCGCAGCAGGTCCTCGGGCAGGCCGGCCGCCGCGAGGACGGCGGCGAGGGCGAGGCCGCCGCAGACGGCGGTGCGCGGATCCGGCTTGAGGACCACGGCGTTGCCGAGCGCGAGGGCCGGCGCGACGGAGCGGATGGACAGGATCAGCGGCGCGTTGAACGGGGAGATCACGCCCACGACGCCGACCGGGACCCGGCGGGTGTACGACAGCCGGGGGGCCTCGCTGGGCAGCACCTGGCCGGTCGGACGGGAGGCGAGGGCGGCGGCCTCGTAGCACTCCTGGGCGGCCACGTGGAGCTCGAAGTCGGCCTTGCCCGGGATGGATCCGGACTCGCGCACCAGCCACTCGCGCAATTCGTCGGCGTGCTCGGTGAACAGGTCCCCCGCCCTGCGCAGCACCCGGGCCCGCTCGAAGTGCGGCGTGCGGGCCCAGCCAGCCTGGGCGGCGCGGGCCGCCTGCGCCGCGCGTGCGACGTCCTCGGGGGCGGCGAGGGTGACGGTGCCGAGCGCGTCGCCGGTGGCGGGCTCGGTGACGGTGTGGGCGGGTCCGGCAAGGCTGCGGTCCTGCCAGGTCTTCGGGTCGAGCAGCGGCATACGGCTCTCCGATCGATCGCCGGGCGGTACGGAACTCCTGCCCCGACGCTACTTGGTTGAGCGTGAAACTACATCGCGGACACGGGGATCCGGAAGCCGGGCGACGGCCGAGGAGCGGGTCAGCTGGACTCGCGCCGGATCACCGAGGCGCCCAGGACCTTGTGCGCCTCCGGCTCGGCACCGGGGTCACGGACCGCCCGGTCGACCAGTTCGGCGAGGTCGCGGCCCGAGGGCAGTTCGATGTGCACCGTGCTGAGGCGGGGCCGCAGCAGCCGGCCGAGCATCAGGTCGTCGGCGCCGATCACCGCCACGTCCTCGGGGACGCGCACACCGGCGTCCTGCAGGGCACGCATCAGGAGCATGGCGTACTCGTCGTTGTAGGCGAACACCGCGTCCAGCCCCGACTCCCGCCATCCTTCGGCGAGTCGGGCGGCGGATTCCTCCGTGTACGCGAGCGGGAGCTCCGTGACGGCGGCGTCCTTGCCGCGCAGCGCCTGACGCACACCGGCGAGCCTGGGCCGGGAGTAGGCCTCCAGGCCGGACTCCTCGGGCACCACGACACCGATCCGCCGCCGTCCCCGGGCGTACAGATGGGCGCCCGCACACTCACCGACGGCGTCGTGGTCCATGAGCAGGGCGTGCGCGCCGTCGACGCGTCCGGGGCCGAGGGTGACCACGGCCCGGGCGCCGGAGCGCTTGAGGATCCCGACGCCCTGCGGGCCGAGTCCCGCGCCGGGCACCAGGACGGCGACCGGCCGCAACTCCGCCCAGGCACGGGCGGCTTCGTCGCCCTGGAGGCCGACGGTGCCGTACTGCACGACGGTGTAGTCGAGCCCGCCCAGCTCCCGCTGCAGCTCGCCGAGGAACCGGCTGTAGAGGGGGCCCACCGGGATCGCCGGGGCGGGCATGAGGACCATACGGCTGTGTCCGGCGCGCAGGCTGCGGGCGGCGGCGTGGGGGACGTACCCCAGTTCCCGCGCGGCCTCGCGCACGCGGCGGCGCGTCGGTTCGCTGATCCGTACGGCGCTGGTGTTGTTGAGGACGTAGGACACGGTCGCGCGCGAGACGCCCGCCAGGCGGGCCACATCGGCACTCGTGGGCGTGTTCGGTATCTGCACCATGACAGACCGCATCTTGGCAGAGGGGCCGGGGCCGGGAGGCGGCGGGGCGACGTGGTTCACGGTTCGACGAAATCAGCAGCGACAGCGTGTGTGCGAACGCGTTCGTCACGAACTTGTTCGCGACGAACATGTTCGTTACGGTGGTCGCATGACCGCTTCTCCCCGTTCCCGCCGTGAGCGTCCCGCCAAGCCCGCCCTGACGCGGGAGGGCATCGTCGCCGCCGCCGTCGCGATCCTGCGCGCGGAAGGACTGCGCAAGGTGACCATGCGGCGGCTGGCACAGGAACTCGACACCGGTCCGGCCTCGCTGTACGTCTACGTCCGCAACACCGACGAGCTGCACGCGGCCGTCCTGGACGAGCTGCTCGGCACGGTCGGTCCGGTCCCGGCCGAGGGCGGCTGGCGGGAGCGGCTGGAGAAGGTGCTGACCGACTACACCGCGATGCTGCTGGAGCATCCGAGCCTGGCCCGCTCGGCACTGACCGCGTGGCCGAGCGGCCCCAACTATCTGCGGCTCATCGAGACCCTGCTGGAGCTGCTCCAGTCGGGCGGGGTGCCGCGGGCACAGGCCGCGTGGGGCGTCGACCTGCTGCTGCAGCACGCCACCGCGACCGCCGCCGAGCACGCCGGGGAGGACTCCCCGGGCGCGTTGCAGGCGCTGGCCGGCGCCCTGCGCGAGGCGCCGTCCGACACCTATCCGCACATCGCCGCGAGCGCCGGGGCACTGCTCTCCGGCGCGCCCGGGGCCCGCCTCTCGTGGGCCTTCCAGACCCTGCTCAACGGCATCGAGCGCACCGCCGTACCCGACTGACCCGGCCAGGAGGCCCCCATGACCACCAGCCATCCCCACCACCCGATCGCCGTCGTCGGCGCGGGCCTCGGCGGGCTCGCGCTCGCCCGCGTTCTGCACGTGCACGGCATGGATGCCGCCCTGTTCGACCTGGACCCCGCGCCGAGCGCCCGGACCCAGGGCGGCATGCTCGACATCCACGACGACTCCGGCCAGGAGGCGCTGCGGGCGGCCGGGCTGCACGAGGAGTTCCTGAAGCTGGTCCATCCCGGCGGCCAGGCCCTGCGCGTCCTGGACCGGCACGCCACCGTGCGGCTCGCCGAGGAGGACGACGACTCCGGCGGCCGGCCCGAGATCGACCGCGGCGACCTGCGCGAGCTGCTGCTCGGCTCGCTGCCCGAGGGCACGGTCCGCTGGGGCGCCAAGGTCACCGGCGCCCGCCCGCTGGGCGAGGGCCGGCACGAGGTCGCGCTGGCCGACGGCACCGTGTTCACCACCGACCTGCTGGTCGGCGCGGACGGCGCGTGGTCCCGCGTCCGCCCGCTCCTCTCCCCTGCCCGGCCCGCGTACACGGGGGTGTCCTTCGTCGAGGCCGACCTGCTGGAGGCGGATCGGCGCCACCCGGAGAGCGCGGCGGTCGTCGGCGGCGGGATGCTCTTCGCGCTCGGCGCGGGCCGGGGCTTCCTCGGGCACCGTGAGACCGACGGCAGTCTGCACGTGTACGCGGCCGTCGAGGCGCCGGAGGACTGGCTGGACGGCATCGACTTCGGCGACACGGAGGCGGCGAAGGCGGCGGTGCTGAAGGAGTTCGACGGCTGGGCCGAGCACCTGCGGGGCCTGGTCGCCGACGCGGACGGGCCGCTGGTGCCCCGGCGGATCCACGCGCTGCCGGTCGGCCACCGCTGGGACCGGGTGCCCGGGGTCACCCTGCTCGGGGACGCGGCCCATCTGATGTCCCCCTTCGCGGGCGAGGGCGCCAACCTGGCCCTGCTCGACGGCGCCGAACTGGGCCGCGCCCTGGCCGCCCACCCCGACGACACCGAGACCGCGCTGACCGCCTACGAGGACCGCATGTTCCCGCGCGCCGAGACATCCGCAGCGGAGTCGGCGCAGAACACCGCACTGCTGTTCCGCACGGACGCACCACAGGGGCTGCTCGACATGTTCACGGGCCTGAGCGGCTGAGAGACGCTCGAACGGGGGCCCATGCGGGGGGCGGCTCGGCGCTCAGCGGCGTGACCGGAGGTGGCCAAGCCGACGCTCGACGAGGCGGCTGGGGCGGCCGAGCCCGGCACCCTGCGCTAGGGCGCGAGATGGCGAAGCCGACGCTGGGCGGGAAGGCCATGAAGTCGCCAAAGCCCGGCACTCGGTGGCAGGCCGGGGGACGGCCGGACCGGCGCTCGGCGAGGCGACCATGGGTGGCCAAGCCGGGACTCAGCAGACGGCCGCGCGCGGATCGCCGGCCGGGGCTCGCCCGCTACCGCACGAGGCCCAAGCCCACACTCGACGGGGCGGCGGACGCCGATCGTCGGCCCGGGAGTCGGCCCAGGGGCCACTTGCCGGCCAAGCCAAGCCCCCGCACCCAACAGCGCGACCGCGCGCGAATCGCCGGCCAGGCCTCGGCAGGGCGATCGCCCCATCGTCCGAACCGGCGCTCCGCGAAGCGACCGCGTGCGGTCCGCCCGGTGCAGGGCTCGGCCGGGCTGGCGCACGTCGCCCGACCGGCGCTCCGCGAAGCGACCGAGTGCGGTCCGCCGGGTGCAGGGCTCGGCCGGGCTGGCGCACGTCGCCCAGCGGCCGCGCTCGGCGGGCGTTGTCGTCGGGTGGGGGCGTCGGACCGGGTCAGTCGGGTGGGCGGGTGCCGGTTACTCGGGCGACCAGGTCGATCCAGCCGGCCTCCAGTCGGGCCATGGGCATGCCGCACTGCTTGGTCTGGTGGTGGATCAGTGCCGGGTCGAGGGAGTTGAGCAGGGTCTGGGACAGCAGTTCGCAGTCGGCGTCCGGCACGATCTGCCGCAGCAGCATCGTGACGTGCGTACGCAGCGCGGTGACCGCCGGGTGGGAGAACCGGCGGGTGGGTTCCGGCTGCGCGGCCAGCTGCAGGTCGAGCCGCTCGACCGAGCGGTACAGCACCGCCACGCCGAACGCCCGCAGCCGGTCCAGCGGCGGTGCTCCGGGCCCCAGCGGCGGCGGCCCGCCCAGAAAGTCGGCCTGCAGCTGCCGGTCCGAGTGGTCCAGCAGGGCCATCAGCAGACCCGTCCGGTCGCCGAAGCGGCGGAAGACCGTTCCCTTGCCCACCTGGGCCGCCGCGGCGACCGCCTCCATGGTGACCCCCGCCACTCCGTGTTCCGCGATCAGCCGGGCGGCGGCCTCCAGCAGCCGGGCCCGGTTGCGCGCCGCGTCGGCACGCAGGCACGGCTCCTCGGGCCCCATGCCGACCTCAATCAACTGAAGGGCGTCAAGGGGCTCTTGAGGTGGCGGGAACGGCGGCAGCGCGCTTGACATGAAGACAGCGTAAAGCATGGGGAACAAAACTGGACCACGGTCCGATTACAGTGGTACAAAGGCTAAGCGGACCTCGGTCCGGATCGTAACGGCGATGTTTCAGCCCCTTGGAGTTCCCATGTCTGTTCGCATCCTCGCGCTCGTCGGCAGCCTTCGCGCCGGTTCGACCAACCGCCAGCTCGCCGAGGCCGCTGTCAAGCTCGCTCCCGAGGGCGCCGAGGTCGAGGTGTTCGAGGGCCTGGCCGACGTCCCCTTCTACAACGAGGACATCGACGTCGAGGGCAGCGTGCCGGCCACCGCCGCCAAGCTGCGCGAGGCCGCGCAGGCCGCCGACGCCTTCCTGCTCTTCTCCCCCGAGTACAACGGCACCATCCCGGCCGTCCTGAAGAACGCCATCGACTGGCTGTCCCGCCCGTACGGCGCCGGCGCCTTCGGCGGCAAGCCGGTCGCCGTGATCGGCACCGCGTTCGGCCAGTACGGCGGCGTGTGGGCGCAGGACGAGGCCCGCAAGGCCGTGGGCATCGCCGGCGGCAAGGTGATCGAGGACATCAAGCTGTCCATCTCGGGCTCCCTGACCCGCTTCGCCGAGACCCACCCGGTCGACGACGCCGAGGTCGCCGCCCAGCTGACCGAGGTCGTCGCCCGTCTGCACGGCAACGTGGGCGAGGTCGCGGCCGCCTGAGCCGTAAGCGCGCACCGCGAAGGGGCCGGATCCGTCCGGCCCCTTTTCGCGTCCGCGTCACCCGGTCGGCGTTCGGCGTTCGCGTGGCTCAGTCGAGGCCCGCCAGTCGCTCCACCGCCGGGGCCGCGAAGCGCTCCATCCACGCGGAGGTCGCGCCGAGCCGCGGGCAGAGGATCACCGTGTCGATGCCGAGCTTGGTGTAGCCCTCCACGTCCCGCAGGAAGCCGTCGAGGTCGCCCGTGGTGGCGGGTTCGCCGGTGTAGGCGACGGTCTTGCGGATGGTGTCGTAGTCCCGTCCGGCGCTCTCGCAGTGGCCGCGCAGCACTTCCAGCTTGTGGCGCAGTTCCTCGGCCGAGGACGGGATGAGGTTGCAGGCGTCGGCGTACCGGGCCACCAGGCGCAGGGTCTTCTTCTCTCCCCCGCCGCCGATCATGATCTCCGGGTGCGGGGTGCTCACCGGCGCGGGGACGCACAAGGTCTCCGCCAGCCGGTAGTGCCGGCCCTCGAACGGGCCGTTGTCCTCCGGGTCCCACATCTGCAGACAGATCCGCAGCGTCTCCTCCAGCCGCTCGAAACGCTCCGCGAGCGGCGGGTACGGCACACCGAGGCCATGGTGCTCACGGTCGTACCAGGCGGCCCCGATGCCCAGGGTCGCCCGGCCGCCGGACAGGACGTCGAGCGTGGTGGCGATCTTCGCGAGCAGTCCGGGACGGCGGTACGTCACCCCCGTCACCAGGGCGCCGAGCCGCACGGTGGAGGTGTGGGCGGCGAGGTAGCCGAGCGTGGTGTAGGCCTCCAGCATGGGGGCCTCGGCGCCGCCGTTGAACTCCATCTGGAAATAGTGGTCCATGACCGACAGCCAGCTCACCCCTGCCACCTCGGCGGCGGCCCCGGCGGCGGCGAGTTCGGCGCCGAGCGCGGGCCCGCCCCCGGGATGGTCGAACCGGTTGATGTGTACACCCACGCGCATGGTCGTCTCCGTCCGTCCGGACCCGTTGGTCGAGGCCACCGACGCTAGGTGCTGGAGCGCTCTCGAAGTCAACGGCGCACAGGAGACCCGCCGGACACCAGCCGCTCGGCCAGCGCGCTGCGCCGGTACAGCACCCGGCGGCCGTCCCGGGCGCGGGTCACCAGGCCCGTGGCGTCCAGTACCCGCAGGTGCTGGGAGACGGCGCTCGGGGTCACGCCGAGCCGGCGGGCGAGTTCCACCGTGGGCAGGGGTTCGGCGAGCAGTCGCAGCAAGGTGGTGCGGGGTGCGCCGAGCAGGGCGGTGAGCGCGGAGGCGTCGGGCGCGGGTTCCGGTTCCCACAGGGTGGCGGTGCCCCGGCCCGGGTAGGCGAGCATCGGTGGCGCGTCGGCGCTGATCGGGGGCGCCGGCTTGTACGCGAACACCGAGGGGACGAGCCGCAGCCCCCGTCCGGCGCCGTCGACCGCGTGCCGGCCGATCATCTTGTCGATGGTCAGGACGCCGTCCCGCCAGCCGAGGTTGGGATGCAGACCGGAGAACAGCGACCGGGCACCGCCGGTGGCCAGCAGGCCCGCGCGGTGCGTGATGTCGGCCTCCAGCACGAGCCTGATCCGGGGCCAGTGGGGCAGCAGGGCGGTCTGCCAGTACCGGTGCAGCACCGAGCAGAGGGCGTCGAGGAGTTCGAGGGCAGGGCCGTCACCGGGCGCGGTGGCCGGCCGCAGCGCGCCGGGGAGCGGACGCGGGGCATGCGCGGCGCGCAGGTCGCGTCGTACGACGTCCGGGGGCGTGGCCCGTACGACGGTCAACTCCTCGTCCAGCGTGGGGGCGTAGCCGGTGGGGCGGGGCGTCAGGAAGTCGGGCAGGGCGAGGGCGGGACCGACCAGGGCCGCCAGCAGGGGCAGATCGGCGGGGTCGAGGGCGGCGAGCACGGTGCGGCGCCAGTCGCGGTGCAGGGGGTGCAGGGCGGGGGCCCGCAGGACGCGCAGGCTCTCCATCAGCTCGCCGAGCGGCGAGATCGCGAACCGGGTGTCGGCGAGGTCGTCGACGCCGAGCCGGAAGCTGATCATTTAGCCCCCGGCTACATCCTTCGCCAACCGCCCGCGCGGGGCGTGGACTTCGGCACATGACGGATCACCACACCGGGCAGCGTACCCCGCGGCTCGTCGCGCTGCTGGCGCTGGCCTGCGGGGTCGCGGTCGGCAATGTGTACTTCCCGCAGGCCGTCGCCCCGCTGGTGGCGGCGGGCCTCGGCACCTCTCCCGGCACGGCGGCGGGGGTGGTGACCGCGACCCAGTTCGGGTACGCAGCCGGCATCTTCCTGCTCGTCCCGCTCGGCGACCGGCTGCCGCCCCGCCCGTTGCTGGTCACCCTGCTCACCGTGACCGGGCTCGGCCTGTGCGCCGCTGCCGCCGCGCCCGCGCTGCCGCCGCTGCTCGTGGCGAGCGTGCTGGTCGGCGCGAGCACCGTGATCGCCCCGCTGGCCGGTCCGCTGGCGGCCGGACTCGTCCCGCCACAGCGGCGGGGCGTGGTCGGCGGCACGCTGCTGAGCGGGGCCCTCGCGGGCATGCTGCTGTCCCGCACGGCCGGCGGCGCCCTCGGCGACCGGCTGGGCTGGCGGGCGCCGTACGTCCTGGCGGCGCTGCTCACCCTCGCGGTGGCGCTGCTCCTGGCCCGCGCGCTCCCGGCCACGGCGGCGCCGTCCCGGCAGCGCTACCCGCGCTTGCTGACCGAGCCCGTCCGCCTGCTGTGCGCCGAACCGGCCCTGCGCCGCTCCTCCTTCTACCAGGCGACGGTGTTCGCCGGCTTCTCCGCCGTGTGGACCGGGGTGGCGCTGCTGCTGACGGGCCCGGGGTACGGGCTCGGCGCGGACGCGGTCGGGCTGCTCGCGCTGGTCAACGCGGTGACCATGTTCGTCACGCCGGTCGCGGGCCGGCTGGTGGACCGGCGCGGCGCCGACGTGGTGAACCTGGTGTGCTTCCTGCTGGTCCTCGCGTCCGCGGCGATCCTCGCCCTCGGCGGGCTCGGCGGCGCCCCTGGCCTGCTGTCCCTGGTGGCGGGGACGCTGCTGCTGGACGTCGGCATGCAGTCCGGCATGGTCGCCAACCAGGTGCGGGTCTACGCCCTCGCCGCAAGCGTCCGCAGCCGCCTCAACACCGCCTACATGACCTGCGCCTACCTGGGCGGCGGTCTCGGTTCCTGGCTCGGTTCCCGAGCGTACGCGCGCTACGGCTGGTCCGGGGTGTGCGCCCTGGTCGCGCTGCTGACCGGATCGGCTCTGGTACGGCACCTGGGCGCACGGGCCGGCGGGCGGGCGGCGGTTGCCGGCGGATCAGGAGGGGAGGTGCGTGGGGGTGGTGTTGCGGCAGGGGCCAACCCGTCCTCGCCCAATGGCACCTGACGCCGCCTCGGTTTCGCCGTCCAGCCGGCGAAAGCCGCACGGCTGCTCGGTTGTGAGGTTACCGTTCGGTAGACATCGGTCCCGGAGTCTCCCGGAGGTACCCGCCCATGACGCACGACCGTTCCGCCGGACTCGCCGAGACGCGGCGTGCGCTCGCCGACGGGGAGGTGACCTCCCGTGCGCTGGTGGAGCGGGCGCTGGCCCGGATCGAGGCCACGCAGGGGACGCTGAACGCCTTCCGTATCGTGCGGGCCGAGGCCGCGCTCGCCGAAGCGGACGCCGCCGACCGGGAGTTGGCCGGCGGGGCGCGGCGTCCGCTGCTCGGGGTGCCGGTCGCGGTGAAGGACGACATGGACGTGGCCGGGGAGCCGACCGCGTTCGGCTGCCGGGGCGAGTTCCCGCCGGCCGCCGAGGACGGGGAGGCGGTACGGCGGCTGCGCGCGGCCGGTGCCGTGATCGTCGGCAAGACGAACACCTGTGAGCTGGGGCAGTGGCCGTTCACCGAGGGACCGGCGTTCGGCGACACCCGTAATCCGTGGCATCCCGCGCACACCCCCGGCGGTTCGTCCGGGGGCTCGGCCGCCGCTGTCGCCGCCGGGCTGGTCCCCGCCGCGCTGGGCTCGGACGGCGCCGGCTCGGTGCGCATCCCGGCCTCGTGGACCGGGCTGATCGGCATCAAGCCGCAGCGCGGCCGTATCTCCACCTGGCCGCGCGGCGAGTCCTTCCAGGGCATCACGGTCAACGGCACCCTCGCCCGGACGGTCGCCGACGCGGCCCTGCTGCTGGACGCGGCGAGCGGCAACCACGACCGGGACCCGCACCGGCCACCCGCGCTGACGGTGATGGACGCGGTCGGCCGCGACCCGGGCCGGCTGCGCATCGCCCTGTCCCTGAAGCCTCCGTTCACCGCCGTACCGGCCCGCCTGCACCCGGAAGTCCGCGCCCGGGTCGTCGAACTTGCCGATAAGTTGGGGCAGTTGGGACACGAGGTGGAGGAAGCCGATCCGCCGTACGGGCAGATCGGGCTGACCTTCGTGCCGCGCGCCACCGTCGGCATCGCCGAGTGGGTCCGCGACGCCCCCGACCCGATGCTGCTCGATCCGCGCACCCGGGACGCGGCCCGGCTCGGCCGGCTGCTCGGCGGCGCCCCGCTCAGGACGGCCCGGCGTGCGGAGGCGGTGCTGCACCGGCGGATCGGCCGGTTCTTCGGGCGGTACGACGTGATCCTCGCGCCGACGACAGCCGCTCCCCCGCCCGGGATAGGCGCCCTGTACCGGCTGCGCGGGCTGGCCACGGACCGGGCGATGATCGCCGCCTGCCCGTACGCCTGGCCGTGGAACGTGCTGGGCTGGCCGGGCGTGAACGTGCCCGCCGGGTTCGTCGGCGACGGACTGCCGGTGGGCGCGCAACTGCTCGGACCCGCCCACAGCGAACCGCTGCTGGTGTCCGTCGCGGCCCAGTTGGAGGCGGAGTTGCGCTGGCACGACCGGTGGCCGCCGGAGCCCGCCCCGGCGACGCGGGCCGCCTGACGGCCCTTTCGCAGGCACCCAGGACGGCCCCGGCCTGCGCAGTGCGGTTCGCCGCCGGTCAACTCAACCTCGGCGATGAGCACTTCGCCGCACACGGGGCAACTAGACCTCGACGGCGACTTCGGCTTCGGCGTCGTCGGCGGGGGCCGCCGGCCTGGGGCGGCCGGGCAGGAGCAGGCACAGCGGGATCGCGGCGGCGGTGAAGGCCACCGACCACCAGAACGCGGCGCCGAAGCCGTCGGCCAGGGCGCCCGGGGTGTGGGCGTCGCCGACGGTGTGCTGCAGGATGACGACGAGGACGGCGATGCCCACCGAGCCGCCGATCTGCTGGGCGACGCGGGTGATGATGCTCGCGTCGGCGATCTCCTCGTGCTCCAGGCCGACGTAGGCGGCGCCGGTGGGCGCGATCATGGCGGCGCCCAGGCCGACGCCTCGGACGAGGAGCGCGGCCATGAGCAGGACCTCGCTGGTGTCGGCGGTGACGAAGGCGAACGGCACGGTGGCCGCGGCGACGACGGCGAACGCGGCGACGGCGACCCGGCGCGGGCCGACGCGGTCGGTGTACGTGCCTGCCAGGCCGCGGGCGAGGAGCGCGCCGACGCCCTGCGGGATGAGCAGCAGCCCGGCGCCGAGGGCGTCCTCGCCGCGGACCTGCTGAAAGTACAGCGGCAGCAGCATCATCGCCCCGTACAGGGAGAACCCGCCCAGGAAGAGGAGGGTGGAAGCGGACGCCGTCGCGCGGTGCCGGAACAGCCGCAGGTTGACCAGGGCGCCGCTGGTGCGGGTCAGTGCCCATGCGGTGAAGCCGCCGACCAGGGCGAAGCCGCCGAGCAGCGGGACGAGGACCTTGGCGCCGGTGAAGCCCGCACCGCCCTCGGCCTGGGAGAGGCCGTAGATGAGGGCGGCGACGCCCGGGGAGAGCAGGAGCACGCCGATGACGTCCAGGCGGGCGCGGGGGCCGTCGGGTGCGGGGCGGTCGTCGGGCAGGTTGCGCCGGGCGAGCCCGCCGCCGACGACGCAGAAGGGGATGTTGACGAGGAACATCCAGCGCCAGTCGGCCAGATGCAGGATGAGGCCGCCCATGACCGGGCCGAGGATCGGTCCGAGCGCGGTGGGCACGGTGATGAGGGACATGACCTTGCCGATGTTGCGGCCCTTGGCGGCCTGCATGATCAGCGTGGCCGTGAGCGGCATCATCAGGCCGCCTCCGATGCCCTGGACGACGCGGAAGACGATGAGGCCGGTCGCGTCCCATGCCAGCGCGCTCAGGATCGAGCCGAGCAGGAACACGCCCAGGGACGCGATCCACAGACGTTTGCCGCCCAGCCGTTGCTGGGCCCACCCGGCGAGCGGGATGGTGACGAACACCGCCAGCAGGTAGCCGGTGCTCACCCACTGGATCGTGGACAGCGGGGCATCGAGGTCCTTCGCCAGGTCGTTGAGGGCGACGCTGACGATGGTGGTGTCGAAGACGACGGCGAGGGCGCCCACGACGATGGTGATCGCCGTGCGCCACACGGCGGGGTCCACATGCTCGGGGCCCGCCGCCGCGGGCGCGGGTCCGGTCCGGTTGGAAGTGCTCACGAACAGCCACCTTAAGATAGAGGACTCTTTCTTACGGCGGCCAGAGTAGGGCGCTAAACTAAGATAGGCAAATCTATCTAAGGGAGGGGCGGATGCCCGAGCGACGCCGCGGAGCGGCACTGGAGAAGGCTCTCCTCGACGCGGCCTGGGAAGAGCTCGCGGACAACGGCCACGCGGGGTTCACCATGGACGCCGTCGTCAAGCGCGCGGGCACCAGCCCCCCCGTTCTCTACCGCCGCTGGTCGGACCGCGACGAACTCGTCCGGGCGGCCATCACGCACGCCCTGAGGGAGCACCGCCTCGACACCCCCGACACGGGAAGCCTGCGGGAGGACGTCCTCACCCTGATGCGGGAGATCAACGCCACCCGTGTCCAGCTCATCATTGTCATGAGCGTGCACCTGGCCGCCTACCACCAGGCGACCGGCACGAGCACCGGCGACCTGCGCGACCCCCTGGTGACGGGGCGCAAGGAGGCCCTCGACGTGCTCTTCGACCGCGCCGTCGAACGCGGTGAGATCAAACGGGAGCACCTGCCCGAACGCGTCAAGTCCCTCCCCTTCGACCTGCTGCGCCACGAAATCCTCACGACCTTCGCCCCCGTGCCCGACGACGTCCTCGAAGAGATCGTCGACACGGTCTTCCTCCCCCTGGTCCGCTGACCGCGGCGGCATCCCGGTCAGCCGGCCACCGGGAAGTCCCGGCCCTGTGACGCCAGCAGTCGGTTCATCGTGGCCGGGGCGAGCGCCGGATTCGCGGCGGCCGGGTGGGCGAGTTCCTCGTCGGCGAGGAGGTGTGCCAGCCGGGCCGGCGGGAGGTTCGGGTGCCGGGCGAACGCGGCCCGTACCTGCGGGTCGGGGTCCCCGGTGAGCCGTTCCACGGTGGCGGGCGGGGTCTCGGGGTCCCATGCGGCCAGGGCCCGGACCTGTGGGTCGGCATGGTCGGCGTATGCGGCCAGCCCGGCGCGCGGAAAGTTCGGCCGGGTGGTCAGGCGGGCACGCTCGGGGCCGGTGTACTCCAGGAAGCCGCGCAGCAACAGGGCCGGGGGCGCGTCCGGGTGGTTCTGGGCCAGCAGAACCCGCACGCCGAGGTCGTCGTCGTCCGCCAGGCGGGTCACCAGGTCCGGCGGCAGCGTGCGCTCCTTGGCGGCCTCCCTGCGCAGCAGCGGGTGCCCGGAGAGCGCGTCCAGGCGTACGGCTTCGGGGTCGCGGGGTGTCCTGCCCTCGCCGAAAGCGCCGAATCGGCAGTCCGTCGGGACCGTGTAGTCGATGCGCGCCCGTTCCTCCTCGCTGAAGGACGGGTGGACGGACACGGCCAGCCGTACCCGCGGATCGGGATCCGTGGCGAGCGTACGGCGTTCGTCCGCGTCGAGGTCCGGGTGACGGGCGACGGCCCTGCGGACGTCCGGGTGCGGGTCCGCGACGAGCGCGTGACGTTCGGCGGGCGGGAGATCGGCACGGCGGCCCGCGATCCCCTGCCGTACCTTCGGGTCCGGGTCGGCGGCCAGGAGGACGACCGCATCGCGCGGGAGCGTGGGGTTGCGGGCGATCATCGCCTTGTCGTCCTCGCCGGCCGGCGAGGTCAGGACGCCGTCCACGACGGCGCGGCTGAGCGCCGAGTGCAGCAGCAGGTGGCTGCGGGAGTGACAGGGGCGGTCCGGCAGCTCGCTCTCCACCCACGCCGGATCGTCGTAACGCGCGCATGCCCGCGCCGCCTCGCGGACACGCTCGTCCGGGTCCGCCAGCAGCGCGGCCCGCTCGGCGCCGGACATCGAGGTCCAGCGGAAGACGCCATGGCGACGCGCCTCGGCGACCGGGTGGGCGGGCAGCGCACGGACCAGCTCGGCGGACATCTGCCGGTACAGCGACCAGAGGTGTTCGGCCTCGTACGTGACGAGCATGCGGACCACGGTGGCGTCGGGCAGCGGCCGGGGCCGGTCCGGCTCGGTCGTGCGCGGCCCCTCGGCGAGGTGGGCGCGGACGAACCACTCCGGATCGTCCACCAGTCGCGCCCGCTGGGCCGGGTCGACGTGGGGGTTGACGGCGAAGAAGCCCCGGGTGCGCCGGTCGGGGTGCTCGATCACGGCGTCCACCACGGAGACGGGCAGATCCCGATCCCGGCACAGCACCATCCGTACGGCGAGCGGGGCCGCGGCGAGCAGCCGGAGCAGGACGTCCGGTGGCGCCGACGGGTTGAGGGCGAGCCCGGCGAGCCGGCGCGTGGGCAGATCGGCGTCCTCCCAGATCCGGCCGGGCGTGCGCATGCCTTCCGTCTCCCCCCGTACGCGAACCGCCCTCGCGGGCCCCGGGCGACGACTTTACGCCGTCACACCGTGAGCAGGCCGATTCCCAGGGCGATCAGCGCGATGACCTTCAGGAACTCCAGCCCCACGTACCAGAAGTGGCTGCGGGAGCGGGGCAGTTCCTCCCCGGCGAGGATCCGGTCGGACCGGCGGTTGAGGTAGGGCCGGACGGCGGCCAGCTGGGCGAGGAGCAGCACCGCGACGACCGCGGTCAGCGCCGTGATCCGCACCGGGGCACCGCCCACGGCGACCGCCGCGATGACGACGACGGCCAGCACCGCCTCCACGGCGTTCAGCGCGCGGAAGACCAGCCGGCCTATGCCCAGGCCGACGGGGATGGTCACGCCCGGTGCGCGGAACTTCAGCGGGGCCTCCAGGAAGGAGATCGCCAGCACCATGCCGAGCCAGACGAAGGTGAGAGCGCTCGCGGTGGCGGCGGACGTGACGTTCATGTGCGGGGGCCTTTCTCCGCCGGGAGCGGCGGTGCGGTGCGTGAAGCCGGGAGGGGTGCGTCGGCTAGGCGGCCTTGGTCTCGGCCAAGTGGGCCACGCAGGAGTCGGGTTCGGCGAAGGGCTCCAGGCCGGTGGCCGTCAGCGGGGCGTCCAGCCGGTCCAACGCACCCTGCATCAGGCCCAGATGGAGCGGGCACACCAACTTCCCGTACTCCTCGGCGAGTTCCAGGAACGGGCAGTGCCGCAGCCGGACCCGCCGGGGCGGCCCGCCGGACTCGTCCGCTCCCTCCGCCCGCGGCGCGAAGCCCAACTCACCGAGCAGGGCGAGGAGCGCGGCCACCGAGCGGTCTGCCGTCGGCTCCTCGAACGGGGGCGGCGGCTGCACCAGGTGAGCACCCCACGCCCGGCCCGTCTGAATCGCCTCCTCGCGCGCCGTCGCCGGGTCGGCGGACGCCCACCGGCTGAGCAGGATGCGCGCGAGGAGCCGGTAGTCACGCATGCCGCCGCGGTCCATGCCGGGACGGGCGGTGTAGACGGTGCGGGGCCGGCCGCGCCCCGGGGACGGCTCGGCCCGGCGTTCGACCAGGCCCTCGGCCACCAGGATGTCCAGGTGGAACCGCACCGTGTTGGGGTGGACGCCGATGCGCTCGGCCGTCTCCGCGACGCCGAGCGGCGAGGGTGCGGCGCGCAGTACGTCGAGGACCTCTCGGCGGCGCGGGCTCTCCCGCGTGGTCATCTGCGGACCCCCTCTCCCACCTCTGCCGATTTTTCACGAAGGCTACATGTATTAATTGTAGGCGGGACAGGCGGGTCAACAGTGGGTACCTGTTCGCAGGGAAACGGAAGAGTCGAGGGGAACACCAGATGACGTCGCGCTCCGCGACCGACAGCCGGCCGGCCGGCCGCACCGCCGCCGACGCACGCGTGCTGTGCGACGCCCGGGCACTGGCCGAGGCGCCGCCGCAGCCCGGCGGAGTGCTGTGGAAGCTGGCCGAGAGCGGACGGCAGCTCGACGCCAACGTGGTCCGGCTCGCCCCGGGCGACCGGATCACGGCGCACACGGAGACACAGCTGGATGTGATGCTCCTGGTCGTGTCCGGGGACGGCGTGCTCGGCGCGGGCCCCGCCGACGAGGCGCAGCCGCTCTCCGAGGGCGCCCTGGCCTGGCTGCCGCACGGGGCGCGGCGCAGCATCACCGCCGGCGAGGCGGGCCTGACCTATGTGACCGTGCATCGACGCCGCCCGGGCATGCAGATCGGCACCCACCGCCAGCCCTGACCGGCCACGCCCCCGGGCACCATCGACACAACACCCCCGCGACAGGCGCCCCTTGCCCGGCGGGGGCTTCCCACCACCGACGGCGGGCGCCGGTTGACCCGCAGGGGCTGCCCACTAGGGTGCCCCCGTGACCACGTTTACCGATGAGAACGTCCCCGGCCGTTACGGCCCCCACGCGACCACCGAGGCCGACCCGCGCGGGGTCGGCCGGGTGCGCACCGAGTACTCCCCCGCCCACGACGGCGACCCGGACCCCGGCGAGATCGTGTGGACCTGGGTGCCGTTCGAGGAGAACGACGGCCGGGGCAAGGACCGCCCCGTGCTGGTCGTCGCCCGCGAGGCGGCCGGCACCTTCCTCGCCGTACAGCTGTCGAGCAAGCGGCACGACGGCGACCGGGAGTGGGTCGCGATCGGCAGCGGGCCGTGGGACCGGTCGGGCCGGGACTCGTGGGTGGACGTGGACCGCGTCCTGCGGCTGCACGAGGACGGCATGCGCCGGGAGGCCTGCGCGCTGGACCGGATGCGGTTCAACCTCGTCCGGCAGCGGCTGCACGAGCGCTACGGCTGGACCTGACCGGAGTACGACGCTGCGGCCCGCGCTTGCGGGAACGCCCGGGCGAACGCCTCCCGCACCACCGTGCCCGGTGTCCGGTCCAGCACGCCGAACACCACGTGCTCGAACGTGCGGGTGAACCGGCCGCCGGGGCCGAGCAGGGCCCGGAACGCGCCGGCGACCTGGGCCGGGTCGTTCTGGAAGACTCCGCAGCCCCAGGCGCCGAGCACCAGCCGACCGTAGCCGTGGGCGGCGGCCGTCTCCAGTACGCGCTCGGCCCGCACCGCGAGCGCGCCCGGCAACTCGGCGGCGCGCTGCGGTTCCGTACGCCGTACGACGCCCGCGTTGGGGGCCGCCGCCGTCAGGAAGCCCGCCAGGTACGGCTCGGCCAGCAGCCGGCCCCGGTCGTCACGGAAGACCGGGACGGCCGGGGAGTGGATCACCCGGTCCGTGTAGAACGGGTCGCGGTGGGCGCGGTGGTGGTCGTAGAAGGAGGCGGCCGTCAGCAGGCAGGTGTACAGCGCGGAGCCGCGGCACAGGGCCTCCTCCTGGGCCTGCGCGCCATTGAGGTAGCCGCCGCCGGGGTTCCGGGCGGAGGCGAAGTTCAGGACGGCGACCGGGGCACCGGCGAGCCGGCGGGCGGCCTGGAGACTGCTCTCCCCGGTGACCTCGACAACGGTGTCCGCCGCGAGCCCCGAGCCCGCTCCCGCGCCACCGGAGGCGCCGGCGTCACCCGACTGCCGTACACACACCGGTTCCGGACCGAACATCCGCGTTCCGGCCCGCGCGGCCTCGATCTCGGCCGCGAGGGACACATCGCGGCCGTCCGGCGCGCGATACCGGCCCGCCGCCACGATCCGCTCCGTCTCCGCGGCGATCCCGCGCAGGCGCGCACTCACGGCGCCACCCCCGTGGGCGCCGTGGCCGCGGCCTGCACGGTCTCCCCCGTCGTGCTCATGCACGCATCCTGGGTGATGCTGGTGATGCGGTGCAACGGAGTTTCCCGCCCCGGAACGGTCCGGAGAACGCCTACGGAAACGGAGATGACCGAACCGGAACGTCCCCAGGGGCACCCTTGTGCGAACCGGCCCGAGGGTCTTGGGTGGAACGAGTGCCCGCCCGGCCCCATGTCCGAACGGGGCTGGTGGCATGGTGGAATCTCAGGAGGATCCCGACATGTCCGATTCCCAGAGTGACGGTGGCGACTGTACGGCGCATCGCGCCGCCGTCACCGAAGCCGAGGTGGAGGCCCTGGTCCAGGGCATCTGCTTCAAGACCGGGCCGCCCCGCTCGCTCGGTGTCGAGCTGGAGTGGCTCATCCATGAGTTGCGGACTCCGCAGCTCCCCGTGACACCCGAACGACTCACAGCGGTGTACGCCGCCCTGCGGGCCCTGCCCCTGCGGTCACCGCTCACCGTCGAACCCGGCGGCCAGCTGGAGCTGAGCTCGCCGCCCGCCGCCTCCCTGATGGAGTGCATCGGCACCGTCTCCGCCGACCTGGACACCGTCCGCGCCGCCCTCGCCGAGGAAGGGCTCGGACTGGTCGGCATCGGCCACGAACCCTGGCACGAACCCCGCCGGTTCCTGCACGAGCCGCGCTACGACGCGATGGAGGCCTGCCTGGACCGCACCGGTCCGGCGGGCCGGCACATGATGTGCGCCTCCGCCTCCGTGCAGGTCTGCGTGGACGCCGGTCACGAGGAGCCGGGCCCGCTCGGGTACCGGCGCCGCTGGTGGCTGGCCCATCAGCTGGGGGCTGTCCTGGTGGCCGCGTTCGCCAACTCCCCGCTGCTCGGCCACGAGCCCACGGGCTGGCGGTCCACCCGGCAGCTGATGTGGATGGAGATCGGCGCCGGGCGCGCGGGCGCTCCCCCGCTGGACGGCGAGCCGCGTACCGCCTGGGCCCGGCACGTGCTCGACTCACCGGTGATGTGTGTGCGCCGGGACAGCGGGCCGTGGTACGTGCCCGACGGGCTCACCTTCCGGGAGTGGACCCGTTCCCGGTCGCCCCGGCCGCCCACGCGGGCGGATCTGGACTACCACTTGACCACCCTGTTCCCGCCGGTCCGGCCGCGCGGCCACCTGGAGCTGCGGATGATGGACGCGCAGCCCGGCGACGACGGCTGGATCGTGCCGCTCGCGGTGACGGCGGCGCTGTTCGACGACCCGGCGGCCGCGGAGACGGCGTACCGCAGCGTCAAGCGCCTCGCGGAACGGTCCCTGAACCTGCCCGCCCCGCACAACCCGCTGTGGACCGACGCGGCCCGCCTCGGCCTCGCCGACCCGGAACTGCGCGAGGTCGCCGCCGTGTGTTTCGCGGCGGCGCTCCAGGCCCTGCCCCGGATCGGCGCCACCGCCGAGGTGACCGACGCGGTGGCCGCGTACCTGGACCGCTATGTCGCCCGGGGCCGCTGCCCGGCCGACGATCTGCTGGACCGGCCGGCCCGCCGGGACCCGCGCCCGTCCCGGCCCCGCCGCACCGCCCACGGGAGGAAGGACATCCGTACATGACCGCCCCCGAGACCGACACCGCGACGACCGAGGTGGACACCGAGACGCTGCGCGAGCGGGTGCTGGCCTCCCTCACCGCCGCCCGGGACCGCACCACGCTGCTGACCAGCTGCGTCGAGGAGCCCGACCTCACCGCCCAGCACTCGCCGCTGATGTCCCCGCTGGTGTGGGACCTCGCGCACATCGGCAACCAGGAGGAGCTCTGGCTGCTCCGGGCGGTCGGCGGCCGGGACGCCATGCGGCCCGAGATCGACAGCCTGTACGACGCCTTCGAGCACCCGCGGGCCGAGCGCCCCTCGCTGCCGCTGCTGCCGCCCGCCGAGGCCCGCCGCTACGCGGCCGAGGTGCGCGGACGGGTCACGGACCTGCTGGCGGGCGCGGACTTCCACGGCACCCGGCTGACCGAGGCCGGATTCGCCTTTGGGATGATCGCCCAGCACGAACAGCAGCACGACGAGACCATGCTGATCACCCATCAGCTCCGCAAGGGCCCCCAGGCACTGACGGCTCCGGACCCGGAACCCGCCCAGTTGTTCACCGGCCCGGCCGAAGTCCTCGTCCCGGGCGGCCCGTTCACCATGGGCACCTCGGCCGAGCCGTGGGCGCTGGACAACGAACGCCCGGCGCACGTCCGGGAGGTGGCGCCGTTCTGGATCGACACCACCCCGGTGACGAACGCGGCGTACCGGGCGTTCATCGAGGACGGCGGCTACGACACCGAGCGCTGGTGGACCCCGGAGGGCTGGGCCCACATCAAGCAGCACGCGATCACCGCGCCGCTGTTCTGGCGCCGGGACGGCGGCCACTGGCTGCGGCGGCGCTTCGGCGTCACCGAGGCGGTCCCGCCCGACGAGCCGGTGCTGCACGTCAGCTGGTACGAGGCCGACGCCTACGCCCGCTGGGCCGGGCGGCGGCTTCCCACCGAGGCGGAGTGGGAGAAGGCCGCCCGGCACGACCCGGCCACCGGCCGCTCCACGCGCTACCCGTGGGGCGACGCGGACCCGGCACCGCAGCACGCCAACCTGGGCCAGCGGCACTTGCGGCCCGCGCCCGCCGGCAGCTACCCGGCCGGCGCGTCGCCTCTCGGCGTACGGCAGTTGATCGGCGACGTGTGGGAGTGGACGGCGAGCGACTTCCTGCCCTACCCGGGCTTCAAGGCCTTCCCGTACAAGGAGTACTCGGAGGTGTTCTTCGGGTCCGAGTACAAGGTGCTGCGCGGCGGTTCCTTCGCCGTGGACCCGGTGGCCTGCCGGGGCACGTTCCGCAACTGGGACTACCCGATCCGGCGGCAGATCTTCTCCGGGTTCCGCACCGCCCGCTCGGAGGCCGTCTGATGTGCCGTCATCTGGCCTATGTGGGGCCCGAGGTGCCGCTCGGCCGGCTTCTCCTGGAGCCGGAGCACAGCCTGGTGCGCCAGTCGTGGGCGCCCCGGCGGCAGCGCTACGGGACGGTCAACGCCGATGGTTTCGGGGTCGGCTGGTACGCCCAGGACGACCCTCTCCCGGCACGCTACCGGCGGGCCGGGCCGGTCTGGGCGGACCTGTCCTTCGCCGACCTGGCGCGGGTGGTGCGCTCCGGCTGCGTGCTGGCGGCCGTACGGGACGCGACGCTCGCGGGCGCCGACGCCGAGGCCGCCGCGGCGCCCTTCGCCTCCGGCCGCTGGCTGTTCAGCCACAACGGCGCCCTCGCGGGCTGGCCCGACTCGGCCGCCCCGCTGGTGTCCGCGCTGCCCCCGGTCGAGTTGCTGTCGCTGCAGGCCCGTACCGACTCGGCGTTCGTGTGGGCGCTGGTCCTGCACCGGCTGCGCTCGGGGGACGAGCCCGATCAGGCCCTCGGCGAAACGGTTCGTCAGCTGGCGGGGGCGGCCCCGGCCTCGCGGCTCAACCTGCTGCTGACGGACGGCACGACGATCGCCGCCACCGCCTGGGGCGACACCCTCTGGTACCGCACGGAGCCCGGCCGGAGCACGGTCGTCGCCTCCGAGCCCTATGACGACGACCCGCTCTGGCAGGAGGTCCCCGACCGCACCGTCCTCACCGCGAGCCGCGCCGGCGTGCTGCTCGCACCGCTGGAGGATCCGGCGTCCTCCCCCACTCTCGACTCCGCTCGAGCGGGGACGCCCCCATCATCGAAGGAGCCCTGTACGTGAGCCCCCTGCACGTCACCCGCACACTCCCAGAGGACGCGACGGAGGCCGCGCTGCGCGCCGACGTTCTGGGCGGCCTCACCGCCAACCCCAAGTGGCTGCCGCCCAAGTGGTTCTACGACGCCCGCGGCAGCGAGCTGTTCGAGCAGATCACCGAGCTGCCCGAGTACTACCCCACCCGCGCCGAGCGGGAGATCCTGGCCGGCCGGTCCGGCGAGATCGCCGCGGCGAGCGGTGCCCGCACGCTGATCGAACTCGGCTCGGGCTCCTCGGAGAAGACCCGCTTCCTCCTCGACGCGCTCGCGCCCGCGGCGTACGTCCCGGTCGACGTCAGCGAGAGCGCCCTCACCCAGGCCGGCAAGGCGCTCGTCGCGCAACGCCCGGACCTGGAGGTCCACGCGCTGATCGCCGACTTCACCGCCCCGCTGACCCTGCCCGCGACCCCCGGACCCCGGCTGCTGGCCTTCCTCGGCGGCACGATCGGCAACCTGCTGCCCGCCGAACGCGCCGGCTTCCTGGCCTCCGTGCGCTCCCTGCTTACGCCCGGCGACGGGCTGCTGCTCGGCACGGACCTGGTCAAGGACGAGCGGGTGCTGGTCCGGGCGTACGACGACGCGGCCGGGGTGACGGCGGCGTTCAACAAGAACGTGCTGACCGTGGTCGACCGTGAGCTGGGCGCCGACTTCGATCCGGACGCCTTCGACCATGTGGCCCTGTGGGACCCCGAGCGAGAGTGGATCGAGATGCGGCTGCGCTCCCGCATCGCGCAGACCGTGAAGGTGCCCGCGCTGGACCTGGCCGTGGACTTCGCGGCCGGCGAGGAGCTGCGCACCGAGGTGTCCGCCAAGTTCCGCAAGGAGGGCGTGACCGCCGAACTCGCCGTGGCGGGGCTTGAGTTGACCCACTGGTGGACGGACGCGCAGGGCCGCTTCGCGCTGTCGCTGAGCATCGTGCGATGAGTGTGGCCCGTTGAGTGCGGGGGTCGCCTGCCCGTGTGCCGCGCCCGCGGCCATGGCGGCGGCCCCCGCACTGTGTCGTTCTACGCCTGACCGACCATGGCGGCGGGCCGGACGATGCGGTCGAAGTCCTCGGCGCTGATGTAACCGGAGGCCAGTGCCGCCGCGCGCAGGGTGGTGTCCTCGTCGTCGGCCTTGTGGGCGATGGCGGAGGCCTTGTCGTAGCCGATCACGGGCGAGAGGGCCGTGACCAGCATGAGGGACCGGTCGACGTAGGCGTCGATCTGGTCCCGGTTGAGCTCGGTGCCCTCGATGCAGTACTCGCGCATCTTGGTGCAGGCGTCGGCGAGGATGGTCGCCGCGTGCAGAAAGTTGTTGATGATGACCGGGCGCATGGCGTTGAGCTCGAAGTTGCCCTGGGTGCCGGCGAAGGCGATGGCCTCGTCCTCGGACAGCACCTGGATGCAGACCATGACCATCGCCTCGCACTGGGTCGGATTGACCTTGCCGGGCATGATCGAGGAGCCGGGCTCGTTGGCCGGAAGGATGAGTTCGTCGAGGCCGCAGCGGGGTCCGGAGGCCAGCCAGCGGATGTCGTTGGCGATCTTCATCAGGGGCACGGCCAGGGCCCGCAGCCCGGCGGAGGCGCCGGCCATGGCGTCCAGGCCGCCCTGGGCGGCGAATTTGTTCCGCGCGGTGGTGAACGGGTAACCGGTCGCGTCGGCGATCTCGGCTGCGACCTGCTCACCGAATCCGGGTGGGGCGTTGAGCCCCGTGCCCACCGCGGTGCCGCCCATGGCGAGCTCGTACAGGCCCTCGGCGGATGTGGTGACCCGGTCGACGGCTTGTTGCAGTTGGTGGGCGTAGCCGGACCATTCCTGCCCCACGGTGAGGGGAACGGCGTCCTCCAGGTGGGTGCGGCCGATCTTCACCACGTCCTGCCACTGCCGCGCCTTGGTCTCGATGGCGTGCTGCAGCGCCTTGACGCTGGGCAGCAGGTGCTCGTGGATCTCCTTGACCGCGGCGATGTGCATGGCGGTGGGGAAGGTGTCGTTGGAGGACTGCCCCATGTTGACGTGGTCGTTGGGGTGAACCGGGGATTTGCTGCCCAGTTCGCCGCCGGCGAGTTGGATGGCGCGGTTGCTGATCACCTCGTTGGTGTTCATGTTGGACTGCGTGCCGGACCCTGTCTGCCACACGTACAGCGGGAAGTGATCGTCCAGTTCACCCGCGATGACTTCGTCGGCCACCCGCTGGATCAGCTCGGCCTTCCAGGCGGGGAGCCGACCGGCGCGCCCGTTGACGGCGGCGGCGGCCTTCTTGACGTAGCCGTAGGCGTGGTAGACCGCTTTCGGCATCCGGTCGTCCCCGATGGAGAAGTGGATCAGGGACCGTTGGGTCTGGGCGCCCCAGTAGCGGTCCGCGGGGACGTCGATGGCTCCCATGGAGTCGGTCTCCCGCCGGGTGCCGGTCGCGTGCACTCCGATGGGGACGTCGAGGATCTTCGGGGCTCCATCCTGACCCGCCGACCCGGTCCGGCCGGCGGCGGCGTGGGGCGTGTTCATGCTGTGGCTCCGTCCGTGTAGACCGGCTGCCACATGGCCTCCCGGACAGCCTCCGCGATGTCGATCGGCTTGGAGGTGGCCACGCCGTCGTCGAGGGCCGCCTTGACCACCGCGGTCGCGGTGATCGCGGAGGACTCCCTGAGGTCGTCCACGGGTGGCAGCAGGGAGGCGCCCGGCCCGGACGGGTCGACCTGGTCCGCCACCGCCTGTGCGGCCGCGAGCAGCATGGCGGCGGTCACCTGGGACGCACCCGACACGATCGTGCCCAGGCCCAGGCCCGGGTACAACAACGCGTTGTTGGCCTGCCCGATCCGATAAGTCACGCCCTCGTATTCCACGGGCTCGACGGGAATGCCGGTCGCGACGAGCGCCTTCCCCCTGGACCAGGCGATGACATCGGCGGGCATAGCCTCGATCCGGGAGGTGGGATTGGAGATCGGGAAGATGACCGGCCGCTCGGTGCCCTCGGACATGGCCTCGACGACCTCGCGGGTGAACGCGCCGTGCGCGGTCGAAGTGCCCAGCAGGATCGTCGGCTTGACCCGGCGAACCGTTTCCAGCAGTGAGATCGCACCCTCGTCCCTGGCCCAGTCGGCGGCCTCGGCCGGATCCCGCGCGTAGGGCTGCTGGAAGTCGCGCAGGTCGGACATGTCCCGGGTGAGCAGCCCCTGTTTGTCGACGAGCCATACCTGGGCGGCGGCCCGCTCCGGATCCGCGCCGTCGCGGACCATCGCGTCGCGCAGCTGGTCGGCGATGCCCACCCCGGCCGTTCCGGCACCGAAGACGACCAGCTTCTGGTCCCGCATCCGCACGCCGCTGACTCTGACGGCGGACAGGGCGGCGGCCAGCGTGATGGCTCCGGTGCCCTGCATGTCGTCGTTGAAGATCCGGTAGCGGCCGCCGTACTGCTCCAGGATCCGCCGCGCGTTGCTGGGCCCGAAGTCCTCGAAGTGCAGGAGCGCGTCGGGGAACGCGGACGATGCCGTCTCCAGGTATTTCTCGATGAAGGCGTCGTAGTCGGCGCCGCGGACGCGGGGGTGCCGGTTGCCCAGGTACAGCGGGTCCTCCCGCAGCGCTGTGCGATCCGTGCCCACGTCCAGCGACACGGGTACGACCCGGCGCGGGTCGATGCCGGCTGCCGCCGTGTACACCGCGAGCTTGCCGACCGAGATCTGGATCCCGCCCACGCCCCAGTCGCCGATGCCCAGGATCTCCTCCGCATCGCTGCACACGATCAGATCGACGTCCTCGGGCCCGAGTTCGAGCGTGGCGAAGGCCTTCTCCATGTCGTCGGGCCGGTCGATGGACAGGAAGAGTCCGCGCGGGCGCCGGTACTCGTGGGAGTACTTCTCGATCGCTTCGCCCACGGTGGGGTCGTAGACGATCGGCAGCAGCTCGACGAGGTGCTCGGTGAGGACCTTGAAGTACAGGGTTTCGTTGCGGTCGTGCAGCTGTTCCAGATACACGTTCTTGGCGAGGTCGCTGCCCTGAACCTGCATCTGCTGGTAGGCGCGCTGGGCCTGCCGCTCGAGCGTGAGCACTCCCGAGGGCAGGCGCCCGGTGAGGCCGAGGGCGTCGCGTTCCTCGGGGGTGAAGGCCACGCCACGATTGCGCAGCGGATCGACGAGGACGCCTGGGGTGGCCGGGGTTCGCGCGTGGCTCTCGGTCATGACAATCTCCCTCTGTGCGAACGCCGGGGACGGATCTGCCCGGGGAGACTGTGCGGACACCTCATGTCACGCGGGACTACGGCCTTGATCTGCACCTGCCTGGCCGGACCGGCCCCGGGCCCGGCGGAATGTGGAGGTCCGAGCCTGACGTCCCCCTGGCGGCGACTCGCCGAAGCTTGCTCGGCGGGCCTGCCACACACGACGCGGTGGACGCCCCTCATCGGTCCGGAGTACGAATCCAGGCTAACGGGCGGCCGACCGCCCGCGCGAGTTCACTGCGTCGCCCCCTCGTCCGGCCGGCACGTCATCCTCGTCGTGGTGGTCCGCCGCGGCCGCGGCGTCGAACACGCGGTCCGCGGTCGCCTCGACGCCGAGCCCCCTTGCAGGGCCCGGGCGCGGCCGGCCGTCCCGCTCGTTCCGGACCGGCATCCAACGACAGGCCGGGCCCTCGACCACGCCGCCGGTGACGACGCCGGCGCGCGGTCATCGGCCCACGATCGGCTGCCCGACACGGCCCGAGTAGCTGCCGGGCCCCTAGGCCGCCGCTCGTCACCGGCCCGGCCAGGACGGTGTGGCCGGCGGCTGAGCGCCGGCCATCTGCCGCTGCTCCATGCAGTCAGTTCTTCACGATGCCGTACAGGAGCAGGTCGATCAGCCTGGTGGCCAGTTCGCGCTGTTCCTCGCTGGCGGCCATGAGACTGATCCCGCCCAGGGCCATCAGCACGTCGCGGGCGTCGACCCCGGGCCGTACCGCCGACTGCCCCTCCACGGAGGAGAGCAGGTGGGCGATGGCGTCGGCGAGCAGGGTCCGAGTGTGCAGCTTCTCGCTGTCGTCGGTCAGCACCACGGCCAGCGCGCCGGCCATGCCCTCCTTGGCGGCCATGAAGTCGATGAAGCGCTCCATCCAGTTCCGCAGTGCGTCCACCGGCGGCTCCGTGGCCGTGAGCTGCTGTGCCGCCTCGCACAGGCGCTGCACCTCTTGGCGGTAGATCGCCTCGATCAGGAGCTCCTTGGACGGGAACCGGCGGTAGAGGGTGCCGACGCCGACTCCGGCCTCGCGGGCGATGTCCTTGACCGACGCGCTCGCTCCGTCACGCGCGAAGGCGGCCGCGGCCGCCTCCAGCAGCCGGTCCTCATTTCGTTGCGCGTCGGCGCGCAACGGCCTGCGCTGCGCCGCCGAGCCCCCCTCGATGCCGGTCACTGCCGCCTCCCTTTCTCGCCCCACTTGCAAGCGGAACCGGTTCCGCTTACTCTCGAAGGCACAACCGGAACCGGTTCCGGATTTGAGAGTACGACGCCCCGTCTCTCCACGCCACCGCGCGTGCGCTCGCCTCCCGATTCCACCGTCTTCCTGGAGAGCCTCATGACCTACGGCCTCGTCACGACTCCGTTCGGTGCACAGACGACCGCCGCCGAGGTGCTGGCCGGCGTCGACCTCGGCGGCCGGCGTGTCATCGTCACCGGAGCAGCCTCCGGCATCGGACGGGAGACCGCGCGCGTCCTGGCCGCTGCCGGCGCCGAGGTGACCATCGGCGTCCGTGACCCGGCCACGGGCGCACACGTCGCCGAGGAGATCGCACCGGCAAGCGGCCCGGGGACGGTGCGCGCCGCGCACCTCGACCTCGCCGACCAGACCTCGGTGCGCGCCTTCGTGGAGGCATGGCGGGGACCCCTGCACATCCTGGTCCTCAACGCCGGCGTGATGGCCTCGCCGCTGCAGCGGACGAGGGAGGGCTGGGAATTGCAGTTCGCCACCAACCACCTCGGCCACTTCGCCCTCGCCACCGGCCTGCACAGCGCCCTGGCAGCGGCCCACGGCGCACGCGTGGTCGCCGTCAGCTCGGTCGGCCACGTCAACGGCGACGTGCTGTTCGACGACATCAACTTCGAAGAGCGCCCCTACGACCCGTGGGCGGCCTACAGCCAGTCCAAGACCGCCAACGTCCTGTTCGCGGTCGAGGCGGGCCGCCGCTGGGCGTCCGACCTGATCTCCGTCAACGCCCTCAACCCGGGCCGCATCACCAGCACCAGGCTCGGCCGCCACATCGGGGAAATCTCGAACAGCCCGACCTCGTTCGACCCCACCAGCACCGACGTGTCCTGGAAGAACATCGAGCAGGGCGCCGCGACGTCGGTGCTGCTCGCCGCCTCCCCGCTGACCGAGGGCGTGACCGGCCGGTACTTCGAGGACTGCAACGAGGCCGGCCCGCACCGGCCGGGTGTGCGTCGGGGAGTCGCCGCCCACGCCGTGGACCCTCACCACGCGGCCCGCTTGTGGCAGGTCTCCCTCGACATGCTCACGGCCGCCTGACGACGCGACCCACCAGCAGCACCACCTGGTCCGCCCGCCCCTTGGACCACCCCGACGCCGGCCCGCCGACGAGGCCGCCGGCCCGCCAGGGGCGCGTGTAAGCCCCGCGGTGAGCAGCGATGGCCAGAAGCCCGCGGCGCCTCACCAAGCCACGTAGGCAGCTCATGAGCCCGTCGGCAGCCCGCAGAGCGGCCCCGTCCACGCTGCCGCGACCAAGCCGGCCCTTCAGACCCCCGACCGGTCACTGACCCGGACCTGCCGGTCCGCGCAGTCACCGGCCCGGAATTCATCCCGATATCGATCAAGGAGACAGTCATGTCCGCACATCTGCAGAACACCGTTGCCCTGGTGACCGGTGCCAGCAGCGGCATCGGCGAGGCAACCGCCCTGAGCCTGGCGGCCGAGGGTGCCGCCGTCGCGGTGGTCGCCCGGCGCCGTGACCGACTTGAGGTACTGGCCGACAAGATCCGCGCCGAGGGCGGGGCGGCGTTCGTGGTGGAAGCCGACATCACGGAGCAGGAACAGGCGACGGCCGCCGTGGAGCGTGTGGTGACCGAACTCGGCCGCCTGGACATCCTCGTCAACAACGCGGGTGTGGGCATGGCCGGACCGGTCCTGAACGCGCCGGCTCAGGAATGGGAGCGCATGCTGACGGTGAACCTCCAGGGCCTGCTCCATGTCACCCACGCGGCACTGCCGCACCTGTTGAGCGCGGCAGAGGACTCGCCCCGCCAGGTCGCCGACCTGGTCAACATCAGCTCCACCGCGGGGCGTGTGGCCCGGCCGGGCACGGCGGTCTACAGCATGACCAAATTCGGCGTGAACGGGTTCACCGAGGCCCTGCGCCAGGAGGTCATGCGGCAGCGACTGCGCGTGAGCGTGATCGAACCGGGGACGGTGGACACCGAGTTCGTCGCGCACTCGCGGGACGAGATCAGGGCGTCGCTGGACCAGCAACTGGCCGGGATGGAGATGCTGCGTCCCCAGGACATCGCGGACACCGTCGCGTTCGTCGTCACTCGCGACCGCCGCGTCTCCGTCAACGAGGTCCTCGTCCGCGCTTCCGAGCAGACCTGGTGAGCGCCACCCGCGTGCATGCGCGCGCCCGGTCCCAGTAGCGGTCAGAACCCGTCGACTTCGACGACAGCGGCCGCGAAGCCCTGCGGGGCCTCCTGTGGAACGTTGTGCCCTACGTTCAGGGTCCGGTGCGCGTATGCGCCTGCGAATTTCTTGCGATAAGCCGATCCGTTCCCCGGGGGAGTGAACGGATCGTGTGCTCCGTCGATGGTGATCGTCGGCACCTTGATAACCGGCGCGGCGGCGAGGCGCCTTTCCAGACCGGCATACCGCGGCTCGCCCTTCGCGAGACCGAGCCGCCAGCGGTAGTTGTCGATGACGATATCGACGTAATCGGGGTTGCTGAAAGCGGCCGCCGTTCGTTGGAAGGTCGCCTCGTCGAAATTCCAGGTCGGAGAGTTGAACTTCCAGACCAGCTTGGCCAGATCGCGCCGAAATTCCCGGAGACCGAGCACGCCCCTTTCGGTGGCGAAGTAGTACTGATACCACCATGCCCATTCACTCTTCGGCGGCGACGGCATCTTGTTCGCTTCGACGTTCACGATCAGATAACCGGTCACTGAGACCAGTGCTTTGCAGCGCTCGGGCCAGAGGGCCGCGATGATGTCACCGGTCCGCGATCCCCAGTCGTATCCGGCGAGGATGGCCTTCTCGATCCTGAGGGCGTCCATGAGGGCGATGATGTCGACGGCGAATGCCGACTGTTGGGCGTTCCTGGGTGTGGCGCCGGAAAGGAACCGCGTCGTTCCATGGCCGCGCAGATAGGGGACGATGACTCTGTAGCCCTTCGCGGCGAGCAACGGCGTGACCTCCACGTAGCTGTGAATGTCGTAGGGCCAGCCATGCATGAGTACGACCGCTTGGCCGTTGGCGGGCCCGGCTTCGACGTACCCCACGTTCAGCTGCCCGGCATTGATCTGCTTCACCGGACCGAAGGACGTCCGCGTCGCAGGACCATCCGCTGGGTGAGCCACGGATTCTCCCGATGCGGGCTGCGCCTGCGCACCACCGCTCATGTCGAACTGGGGCGCCATGGCGGCCGCGGCCGCGGCACCAAGAAAGCGGCGACGGCTGTGCGCGGGCCCGGGGATTTCCATCGGTGAACCTCCTGGCGAAGGGCACGTATACGTCCGGAGGACTTTCATGAGCAGGCCTCGGACCGCGTCTCCCCTCCGCAATGCAACACCCATCGGAGTGACGACGCAACAGCGGAGAGTAATGCACGCGTTACTCCGCCGGAGTGCTTCCGACAGGCTGGAAGGTGTCCAGGGCACCAGTTCCCCGGCACCGCACCCGCGCGTGCGCGCACCGCGACCGAAGGCGGACGCGCCCTGTTCCTCCGCGCGCGGCTCGCCCAGCGGTAGGCACTCGCCACAGCGCCGACGGCAAGGCCGTCTGGACCGACCGGGAACTGCGGCGGGAGCGACTGGAGTTGACCCACTGGTGGACGGACCCGCAGGGCCGCCTCTCGCTGTCGCTGAGCGTGGTGCGGGACGTCACACGTCCGGCGCGAGTTCCCCGGTGATCTTCGCGGAGGCCCGGCGGGCCTCCGTCGCCGGGTCCGCGCCCTGGAGCACCCGGGTCATGTACTCCTTGATCGGGTTTTCGGCCTCGACGTCGGCCCACTGAGGGGTGCTGGGGGTCGCCCGGCCCTGAGCCGCGCCCGCGGCCATGGCGGCGACCCCCTCCTCTCCCGCGACCGCGCCCGCCAGCGTGGTCTTGTTGGGCACGTAGTTCATGGTGCGGGCGAGTGCGGTGTCCCACTTGGCGCCGACGAGCGCCCCGACGACGGCGGTCGCCGCGAACTGGTCCTTGGTGCCCGCCGGGACGACCAGGTCGGAGCCGCCGGTGAAGACGGCGCCGGGCCGCGCGGCGGTCTTCCCGGGCACCGGGAAGAAGCCCAGCCTGTCCTTCAGATCCGGGTTCTGCCGCACGATCGACTGGGCGAGCCCCGGTACGGCGATGATCTGCGCCACCTTGCCGCCGGCGAACACCCCGGCCTGGGGCGGGTGTTCCTCGTCCGCGTCCGCCGGGCCCCGGCCCAGCGCCTGCAGCCGCCGGTAGAAGTCCATGCCGCGCAGCGCGGCCGGGGTGTCGAGGGCGCCCTCCCACCGGTAGTCCTTCTGCCGGGCGAGGTCGCCGCCCTCGTCCCAGACGAAGCCGGACAGGGTGTACCAGTCCTGTCCGGCCAGGTAAATGCCCTGGTTGCCGCCGGAGTTCAGCTTCTCGGTGTCGGCGAGCCACTCCTCGCGGGTCTTCGGCGGGCGGGTGATGCCGGCCGCCTCGAACAGGTCCTTGCGGTAGATGACGACGCGGTTGGCCGCGTACCAGGGGATGCCGTACTGCGCGTTGCCGTCCTTGCCCGGCTGGGCGAGGCCGGGCAGCCACTTGTCCTTGCCCCAGTCGCGCATCGACTCCAGCGTGAGGTCGGCGAGCTTGCCGCCGTCGGCGTACAGCGGCACCTGGGTGTTGCCGACCTCGATGACGTCGGGTCCGTCGCCGGAGTCGTCCTTGAGCGCCGCGCGGACCTTGTCGACGATGCCGGTCCATTCCTGGATGCGAATGTCCAGGCGCAGGTCCTTGTGGGTGCGCTCGAAGTCCTCGGTGAAACGCTGGAGGAACTCCTTGGAAGCGCTGTCCTTCATCAGCCACACGGTGACCGTCTTGCGCTCGTGACCGCCCGGGAGCATCCCGCAGGCGCTCACGAGGGAACCGGTGACACACAGGAGGGCGAGCAGACGACGTCTCACGAGGGGTCCTGTTCTGTCTGGCAGGGGTGCGGACAGGTGTGGGGGCCCGACGTGGGGGGACGAGCGGCACGGCTCGTACGGGTGTGCTGGATTTTGGTATGGACCAATGCGGAGGGTCAAGAGGGCCGAGGGCTACCCGCGTAGGCGCCGGACACCGTGCGGGTGGGCCGGGGATGGGGCACGGTGGAGTACGGCGTGACACGAGAGGAGCACCCTCATGACGCATCACACCTACCGGGTCACCGAGATCGTCGGCACGTCGCACGAGGGCATCGACCAGGCCATCCGCAACGGCATCGCCCGCGCCGACCAGACGCTGCGCAATCTGGACTGGTTCGAGGTCACCGAGGTCCGGGGCCAGATCGAGAACGGGCGGATCGAGCACTACCAGGTGGGGCTGAAGGTGGGCTTCCGCATCGAGGACGCGGACTGACCGCCTCCCGGCGTCAGGTGCGGCCCTCTCGCTCCTGAGCCTCCTGAAGCGCCGCGGACTTCGCGGCCCAGCGGGCACGTACGACGGTGAACCCGGCGCGCTCGGCGTCGTCGCAGACCATCTCGTCGTCGTCCACGAGGACACGGATCTCGCGGTCCTCGGCGAGCCGGCGCAGGATCTCCAGCTTGGTGAACCGGGCGGGCCTGCGGTCGGCGTTGCTCCGCATGTACACGCGCCCCTCGGGCAGCCCATGGGCCGCGAGCCAGTCCAGTGTGTCGCGCCGGTACCGCTCGGGGCGGCCGGTGAGATACAGCACCTCGCACTCGCGGGCGCTCTCCATGGCGAGCGCGATGCCCTCGGCGAGGGGCGGGTCCGCGGGCGCGGCGGCGAAGAAGGCGGCCCAGTTCTTCGGCCGTACCTCCAGGAAGTGCTGCCGGTGCGCGGTGTCCGCCAGGGTGTTGTCGAGGTCGAACACGGCGAGCGGACGCCTGGTGCTGTCGGTCACCGGGCCACCTTAGCCAGGCGGCGGCGAGCCAGGAATTCCCGGCTCGCATGTGCGTTGAACCTTGGGTGAGCAGCACTGTGATCGCCCGGACCCGGTTCTCCGTCCTCGACCGTTCGCGCACCCGCGAGGGACACCCGCCCGCCGAGGCGCTGCGGGACACCGTCGCACTGGCGCGGGAGGCGGAGGCGCTCGGCTATCACCGCTTCTGGGTGTCCGAGCACCACGGTGTGCCCGGCGTCGCCGGTTCCGCGCCGACCGTGCTGGCCGCCGCGGTCGCCTCGGCCACGCGGACGATCCGGGTCGGCACCGGCGGTGTGATGCTGCCCAACCACCAACCGCTCGTCGTCGCCGAGCAGTTCGGCGTCCTGGAGTCCCTGTTCCCCGGCCGGATCGACATGGGGCTCGGGCGTTCCGTCGGCTTCACCGACGGGGTGCGCAGGGCCCTCGGCCGGGACAAGGAGGTCGCCGAGGACTTCGCGGGGCAGCTCGGCGAGCTGCTGGGCTGGTTCGAGGGCGGCTCGCCGACCGGGGTGCGGGCGCGTCCCGCGGAAGGGCTGCGGGTGCCGCCGTTCGTGCTGGCCATGGGCGAGGGCGCGCGGATCGCGGCCCGCGCCGGACTGCCGATGGTGATCGGCGATCTGCGCGGGCGGGAGAAGATGCTGCGCGGCATCGACCAGTACCGCTCCCTGTTCCGGCCCTCCCCCTGGGCGTCCGAACCGTACGTCGTGATCTCCGGGACGGTCGCGGTCGCCGGCACCGAGGAGGGGGCGCGGCGGCTGCTGGTCCCGGAGGCCTGGTCGATGGCGTACGCGCGCACCCGCGGCGCCTTCCCGCCGCTCGCCCCGGCCGAGGAGATCGAGGCCCGCACGATGACCGCGAAGGAGCGCGGCTTCTACGAGGCGGGGCTTGCCGGGCACATCGCCGGCACCGAGGACCAGGTCGCGCACGAGCTGGAGACGGTGCTGAAGGAGACGGGCGCCGACGAGGTCCTGGTCACCACCAGCGCCTACGACCGTACGGCGCTGCTGGACTCCTACCGGCGGCTCGCCGCGCTCTTCGCGCCGGGGCTCTGACGGCCCCGAGATGCGGACCCGGCCGGGGCCGGTGACCCTGGGAGGGGAAGCCTCAAGCGACGAGGAGGGCTGCCATGTCCATGATGGACAGGATCAAGCAGATGCTCAAGGGCCACGAGGACCAGGCCAAGACGGGCGTCGGCAAGGCCGGCGACATGATCGACCAGAGGACCCAGGACAGGTACAGCTCCCAGGTCGACGCCGCGCAGAAGCGGGCGGACCAGTACATCGACCAGAACCGCCGCGACAACCCTCCGCAGTAGCAGCGCACGGGCGTGGATAGAGTTGTGCCTCTATGCACAGCCCACATGACCAGTACGTCCGCGTCCGCGGCGCCCGCGAACACAATCTGAAAGGCGTGGACGTCGACATCCCCCGCGACGCCCTGGCCGTGTTCACCGGCGTGTCGGGCTCGGGGAAGTCGTCCCTGGCGTTCGGCACGATCTACGCCGAGGCGCAGCGGCGGTACTTCGAGTCGGTCGCGCCGTACGCGCGCAGGCTGATCCACCAGGTCGGGGCGCCCAAGGTCGGCGAGATCACCGGGCTGCCGCCCGCGGTCTCGCTGCAGCAGCGCCGCGCGGCCCCCACCTCCCGCTCCTCGGTGGGCACGGTCACCAATCTCTCCAACTCCCTGCGCATGCTGTTCTCCCGCGCCGGGGACTACCCGCCGGGCGCGGAGCGGCTCGATTCCGACGCGTTCTCGCCGAACACGGCGGCCGGTGCCTGCCCGGAGTGCCATGGCCTGGGCCAAGTGCACGACACCACCGAGGAGTTGCTGGTCCCGGATCCCTCGCTGTCGATCCGCGAGGGCGCCATCGCCGCCTGGCCCGGCGCCTGGCAGGGCAAGAACCTGCGCGACATCCTCGACGCGCTGGGCCACGACGTGGACCGGCCCTGGCGTGAACTGCCCGCGCAGGCGCGGGAGTGGATCCTGTTCACGGACGAACAGCCCGTCGTCACCGTCCACCCCGTCCGGGACGCCGGCCGCATCCAACGGCCGTACCAGGGCACGTACATGAGCGCGCGCCGGTATGTGCTGAAGACGTTCTCGGACACCAAGTCCGCGTCGCTGCGGGCGAAGGCGGAGCGGTTCCTGACGAGCGCCCCCTGCGCGGTGTGCGGGGGCAGCCGGCTCCGGCCGGAGGCGCTGGCGGTGACCTTCGGCGGCCGCACCATCGCCGAACTGGCCGCGCTGCCGCTGACCGACCTGGCCGCCCTGCTCGACGGCCGCACCGAGACCGCGCGGGTCCTCACCGAGGACCTGAAGTCCCGGATCGCGCCGGTGGTGGAACTGGGCCTCGGCTACCTCAGCCTCGACCGCTCCACCCCCACCCTGTCGGCGGGCGAGCTGCAACGGCTGCGGCTCGCCACCCAGTTGCGCTCCGGGCTGTTCGGCGTCGTCTACGTGCTGGACGAGCCGTCCGCCGGACTGCACCCGGCGGACACCGAGGCGCTGCTGACCGTGCTGGACCGGCTGAAGGCCGCGGGCAACTCGGTGTTCGTGGTGGAGCACCACCTGGAGGTGGTGCGCGGCGCCGACTGGCTGGTGGACGTGGGTCCCGGCGCGGGCGAGCACGGCGGACGCGTGCTGTACAGCGGGCCGCCGGCCGAGCTGGCGTCGATCGAGGAGTCGGCGACGGCGGCGTTCCTCTTCGATGAGGCACCCGGCCCGGCCCGTGAAGTCCGCTCTCCGCGCGGCTGGTTGAGGGTGGGTCCGGTGACCCGGCACAACCTGCGTGCGGTGACGGCCGAGTTCCCGCTCGGCGCGTTCACCGCCGTCACCGGCGTCTCCGGTTCCGGAAAGTCCACGCTCATCGGCGAGTTGACGGAGGAGATTCAGGGCGTGGACCGGCTGGTCCGGGTCGACCAGCGGCCGATCGGGCGCACCCCGCGCTCCAACCTGGCCACCTACACCGGCCTGTTCGACGTCGTGCGCAAGGTGTTCGCCACCACCGAGGAGGCGCGGGCGCGCGGGTACGGCGTCGGCCGGTTCTCCTTCAATGTAGCTGGCGGTGCCCCCTCCCGGGGAGGACGCTGCGAGACCTGCCAGGGCGAGGGGTTCGTCAGCGTCGAGCTGCTGTTCCTGCCGAGCACCTACGCGCCCTGCCCGGACTGCGGCGGCGCCCGCTACAACCCGGAGACCCTCGAAGTGACGTACGAGGGACGGAACATCGCCGAGGTGCTCGATCTGACGGTGGAGGCCGCGGCGACGTTCTTCGCTGACATCCCGGCCGCCGCCCGCAGCCTCGGAACCCTGCTCGACGTGGGCCTCGGCTATCTGCGGCTCGGACAGCCGGCGACCGAGCTGTCCGGCGGAGAGGCCCAGCGGATCAAGCTGGCGAGCGAGCTGCAGCGCGGCCGGCGCGGCCACACCCTCTACCTGCTGGACGAACCCACCACCGGACTGCACCCGGCCGACGTGGAGGTGCTGATGGACCGGCTGCACGGACTGGTCGACTCCGGGCACACGGTCGTGGTGGTGGAACACGACATGACGGTGGTCGCGGGCGCCGACTGGGTCATCGACCTGGGCCCCGGCGGCGGCGACCAGGGCGGCCGGATCGTGGCGGCGGGACCGCCCGAGCGCGTGGCCTCGGCGGCGGGCAGTGCGACGGCGGCCTATCTGGCGCGGGTCCTGCCCTGACTGCACAGTGCCGCGTGATGCCGTCGGTCGACTGCGCCGCCACCGCGGCGGGTCGCGCCCCGGCGGCGGTGGCCGCATCTCGACAACGCCCCGCGCCCTGGGAGGGCGCGGCCGTCCGGCCGTCGGCGATCAGGGCCGCGTGGCCCCGGGCGGGTACACGCGGGACCAGCCGGACCGCCGCAGCGCGTGGCGTCCGCGGCGGGCAGCGCGTGTCCTGCCTTGACTGGACGGTGTCGCGTGGTGCCGTCGGTCGACTGCCGCGCCACGGTGGCGGGTCGCGCCCCGGCTTCCGTGGTCGCATCTCGACAACCTCCCGTGCCCTGGAGGGCGCGGCCGTCCGGCCGTCGGCGATCAGGGCCGCGTCGGCCCGGGCGGGCTCCGGGGTGACCGGCCGGACCGCCGCAGCGCGTGGCGTCCGCGGCGGGCAGCGCGTGTCCTGCCTTGACTGGACAGTGCCGCGTGGTGCCGCGGTCGGCTGCCGCGCCACCGTGGCGGGTCGCGCCCCGGCTTCCGTGGCCGCATCTCGACAACCCCCCGCGCCCTGGGGGGCGCGGCCGTCCGGCCGTCGGCGATCAGGGCCGCGTGGGCCCGGGCGCGAGCCCGCCGGGCGGAGTGGGGTGGCCGGGGCGCGAGGACGCCGCGCCTTGTGGGGCTAGGGCACCAGCACGGCGTGTGTCCAGTCCGGTTCGCCCACACGGCCGGGCTGGGCGGCCCGGGCCAGGGACTTGCGGGTGGTGTGGCGGCCGGCCGGGATGACCGGGAGTATGGCCACCTCGGCGACCATGCCCCGGGCGCGGGCCACCCGCCACAGGGAGGCGAGCAGGGTGTCCTCGCCGACGAACGCCGCCGCCGTGCTCGGGCCGCCGCCGGTGTCCTGCCGGTAGCTCAGGCTGACCGGCTGCACGGGTACGCCGGCGTCGAGCGCGGCCTGGAACACGGCCCGGCGGAAGCGGCCGTGGGCCCGCCCGCACCAGGTGCTGCCCTCCGGGAACGCGGCGACGGCCGCGCCCTCGCGCAGCGCCTCGGCGATCCGGGCGACCGTCTCGGGCAGGGCGCGGATCCGGTCCCGCTCGATGAACAGGGCCCCGCCGCGTGCGGCCAGCGGGCCCGCCACAGGCCACTGCCGGATCTCGGTCTTGGCGAGCATCCGGGCGGGGCGTACGGCGGTCAGCAGCGGGATGTCCAGCCATGAGACATGGTTGGCGACCAGCAGCAGCCCGCCGTCCGGTGCGGTGGTGCCCGTGAAGCGGACCCGGACACCCATGGCCCGCACGATCGCCCGGCACCACCGCCTGACCCACTCGGTGGGGATCCTCCCACCGAGCGGGGACAGCGCGATCCCGGCCAGCACCAGGGCCGCGACGGCGGTCAGCCGCAGCACCGCCCTGGGTGTGGCCACGGCGGCCCGGGCCGGCTCCACACAGGCGCCCGGGGTGCAGGGCGCGCTGGGCAGCCAGACGCTCATCAGGCCGGCACGAGGGAGAGGAAGTGCCGCAGATAGCGCGCGTTGACCCGGCGCATCGACAGCAGCACGTACATGTCGGCGACCCCGAAGTCCGGGTCGTGCGCGGGCTCGCCGCACACCCAGGCGCCCAGGCGCAGATAGCCGCGCAGCAGGGCGGGCAGCTCGCTGTGCCCGGCGGGGGCCTCGGCGTTCGGGATCCACGGCAGCAGCGGCCGTACCCGGAACTCCTCGGGTGCCAGGTGCTTGGCGCGCACCCGCTCCCAGGTGGCCGTCGCAAGCGTCCCGCCGTCGGCGAGCGGCACCGAGCAGCAGCCGGCCAGCCACTCGTGGCCGCGGTCGACCATGTACCGGGCTATCCCGGCCCAGATCAGGCCGATGACCGCGCCGTCGCGGTGGTCGGGGTGCACACAGGAGCGGCCGACCTCGACCAGTCCGGGCCGGATCGGGTCGAGCGCGCCCAGCTCGAACTCGCCCTCCGAGTACAGCCGGCCGGCGACCGAGGCCCGCTCCGGCGGCAGCAGCCGGTAGGTGCCGACGACCTGCCCGGTGACGGTGTCGCGTACGAGCAGGTGGTCGCAGTAGGCGTCGAAGGCGTCGACGTCCAGTCCCGGCTGCGGCGTGGCCAGCAGGGCCCCCATCTCACCGGCGAAGACGTCGTGCCGCAGCCGCTGCGCGGCCCGCACGTCGTCCTCGTCACGGGCGAGGGTGACGGTGTAGCGGGTCGGTGCCTCGGGCTGTGGGGGGCGATCGAGGGTGGAAACGCCGGTCATGGCTCTCTCCTGGTCACGGGCCGGTTCGGCGACGGCGGCGAGCGGGTGCGTACGGCCCGCCGCTCCAGTTCTTCCGACGCCGGTTGGCGTGCGCGTGACCTGTGCCCGGAGAGGGGATGTGGGAATGTTGAACGCCGGGTACCGGCGATCACCGCAAACGAGACGGGGCCGGTGAGCACCATCGCCGGCCCCGCCCGTTCGTCTGTGCGGCGAACGTCTTCCGCTCAGTGGGACGCTACCGCTTCCCCGCCTTCCGGGTGGCCCGCAGCCACTCCTTGTTCATGTTCGTGATGGACACGAGCGGGATCCCCTTCGGGCAGGCCGTGGCGCACTCCCCCGTCAGCGTGCACCCGCCGAAGCCCTCAGCGTCCATCTGCGCCACCATGTCCAGCACCCGAGTCTCCCGCTCCGGCGCGCCCTGGGGCAGCACGTTCAAGTGGTTGACCTTGGCGGAGGTGAACAGCATCGCCGCGCCGTTGGGACACGCCGCCACACACGCCCCGCAGCCGATGCACTCTGCGTGCTCGAACGCGAAGTCGGCGTCGGCCTTGGGCACCGGCGTGGCATGCGCCTCCGGAGCGGCGCCGGTCGGCGCGGTGATGTAGCCGCCGGCCTGGATGATCCGGTCGAACGCGGACCGGTCCACCACCAGGTCCTTGATCACGGGGAAGGCCGCCGCCCGCCACGGCTCGATGTCGATCGTGTCGCCGTCCTTGAAGGACCGCATGTGCAGCTGGCAGGTGGTGGTGCGCTCCGGCCCGTGCGCATCGCCGTTGATCACGAGCGAGCACGCGCCGCAGATGCCCTCGCGGCAGTCGTGGTCGAAGGCGACCGGCTCTTCACCGGACAGGATGAGCTGTTCGTTGAGGACGTCCAGCATCTCCAGGAAGGACATGTCGGACGAGATGCCGTCCACCTCGTACGTGGACATGGCGCCTTCGGCGTCGGCGTTCTTCTGGCGCCAGACGCGCAGGGTGAGCTTCATGCGTAGCTCCGCTGGGTGGGATGGACGTACTCGAAGACCAGGTCTTCCTTGTGCAGGACGGGTGCCTCACCGGTGCCGGTGAACTCCCAGGCCGCCGCGTAGCCGAACTCGTCGTCCTTGCGGGCGGCTTCGCCGTCCGGGGTCTGGGACTCCTCGCGGAAGTGGCCGCCGCAGGACTCGTCGCGGTGCAGCGCGTCGAGGCACATCAGCTCGGCCAGCTCCAGGTAGTCGACGATCCGGTTGGCCTTCTCCAGCGACTGGTTGAACTCCTCGCCGGTGCCGGGCACCTTGATGCGCCGCCAGAACTCCTCGCGGATCTGCGGGATGCGCTCCAGTGCCTTGCGCAGTCCGGCGTCGGTGCGGGCCATGCCGCAGAACTCCCACATGAGTTCGCCGACTTCGCGGTGGAAGGAGTCGGGGGTGCGGTCGCCGTCGACGGACAGCAGCCGGTTCAGCCGGTCCTCCGTCTCGGCCAACACCTCCCGCACCGCCGGGTGTTCGGTGGTGACCGGGTTCTGGTGGGGGTTGCGGGCCAGGTAGTCGTTGATGGTGGCCGGCAGTACGAAGTAGCCGTCGGCCAGGCCCTGCATCAGCGCGGAGGCGCCGAGCCGGTTGGCGCCGTGGTCGGAGAAGTTGGCCTCACCGATCGCGAACAGGCCCGGAACGGTGGTCTGCAGGTCGTAGTCGACCCACAGGCCGCCCATCGTGTAGTGCACGGCCGGGTAGATGCGCATCGGCACCTCGTACGGATCCTCGTCGGTGATCCGCTGGTACATGTCGAAGAGGTTGCCGTACTTGGCCTCGACCGCCTTGCGCCCCATGCGCTGGATGGCGTCGGCGAAGTCCAGGTAGACGCCCTGCCCGCCCGGGCCCACTCCCCTGCCCTCGTCGCAGACGTTCTTCGCGGCGCGGGAGGCGATGTCCCGCGGGACCAGGTTGCCGAAGGACGGGTAGATGCGCTCCAGGTAGTAGTCGCGCTCGTCCTCGGGGATCTGGTTCGGCGGGCGGGTGTCGCCCTGGGCCTTGGGCACCCAGATCCGGCCGTCGTTGCGCAGCGACTCGCTCATCAGCGTCAGCTTGGACTGGTGGTCGCCGGTGCGCGGGATGCAGGTGGGGTGGATCTGCGTGAAGCAGGGGTTGGCGAAGTAGGCGCCGCGCCGGTGCGCCCGCCAGACGGCGGTCGCGTTGGAGTTCATGGCGTTGGTCGACAGGTAGAAGACGTTTCCGTAACCGCCGGAGGCGAGGACGACCGCGTCCGCGAAGTACGTGTCGATCCTGCCGGTGATCAGGTCCCGGGCCACGATGCCGCGGGCCCGCCCGTCCACGACGATGAGGTCCAGCATCTCGGTGCGCGGGTGCATCTCCACGTTGCCCGCCGCGATCTGCCTGCTGAGCGCCTGGTAGGCGCCGAGCAGCAGCTGCTGGCCCGTCTGGCCGCGGGCGTAGAAGGTGCGGGAGACCTGGACGCCGCCGAAGGAGCGGGTGTCGAGCAGACCGCCGTACTCGCGGGCGAAGGGCACGCCCTGGGCCACGCACTGGTCGATGATCTCCACCGAGATCTGCGCCAGCCGGTGGACGTTGGACTCGCGGGCGCGGAAGTCGCCGCCCTTGACGGTGTCGTAGAACAGCCGGTGGATCGAGTCGCCGTCGTTGCGGTAGTTCTTCGCCGCGTTGATGCCGCCTTGCGCGGCGATGGAGTGGGCGCGGCGCGGGGAGTCCTGGTAGCAGAACTGGACGACGTGGTAGCCCTGTTCGGCCAGGGTCGCGCCCACGGAGCCGCCGGCGAGGCCGGTGCCGACGACGATGATCGTGTGCTTGCGCCGGTTCGCGGGGTTGACCAGCTTGGCCTCGAAGCGGCGCTTGTCCCAGCGCTCGTGGATCGGGCCGGACGGGGCCTTGGAGTCGGTGACCGGCTCGCCCGTCGCGTAGTTCACGTATTCGGTCATGTCAGCTCACCACTCCGGTTATGACGCCCACGGGTACGGCGATGAAGCCGGCCGTGAGCAGCAGCGCGAGGACGTTGGCGACGGTCTTCAGGGCGCGGTCGCGGGCGCGGCTGCCGACGCCGAGGGTCTGCGCGGCGCTCCAGAAGCCGTGCCGGATGTGCAGGCCGAGCGCGAGCATCGCGACGATGTAGATGACGTCGCCGTACCAGGTGGAGAAGGTGTCGACCACGTTCTGGTACGGGTGGCCCTCCTGGAAGCCGCCGGAGTGCACGGTGCCGGTGGTCAGGTCCAGGATGTGCCAGACGATGAACAGGCCGAGGATGACGCCGCCCCAGCGCATGGTGCGGGTGGCGTAGCTCGCCCGGGGCTTGCTGTGCACGTACTTGCTGGGCCTCGCCCTGATGTCGCGGCGGCTGAGCTGGTACGCGGACGTGGCGTGGGTGACCACGGCGACGACGAGGACGATCCGGATGAGCCAGAGCGTCCACTCGTAGTGCATGAAGGGTTCGCCGACGGTGCGCAGCCAGTGGGCGTAGTGGTTGAACTCGCCCGCCCCGAAGAAGATCTTCAGGTTGCCGATCACATGGGCGACCAGGTACAGCAGCATGATCACGCCGCTGACGGCCATCACCGTCTTCTTGCCGACGGAGGAGTCCCACATCGTGCGTGCCATGGACGGCCGTCGGTCCGTCCGCGTTGCCAGAGCCATGACCAGCACGCTAGGGCCGAAGGTCCCGATCGGTCCAAGACATGGTCCAGCTCGTTTCCATAGCCGGAAGCTATCCTTGCAGGATGCAGTTCCAGCAGCTCCAGTACTTCGTCGCCGTCGCCGAGACCCGGCACTTCACCCGCGCCGCCGAGCTGGTGCATGTCGCCCAGCCGTCTTTGTCGCAGCAGATCAAGGCGCTGGAGCGGGAGCTGGGCGCGGATCTGTTCCTGCGGGCCCGGGGCAACATCAGCCTCACCGACGCCGGTGAGGCCCTGCTCCCGCTGGCCCGGCGGATCCTGGCCGACGCGGACACGGCCCGGCACGAGGTGCAGGAGCTGGCGCAGCTGCGCCGGGGCCGGGTGCGGCTGGGGGCGACCCCGAGCCTGTGCACCGGCCTGCTGCCGGACGTCCTGCGCGCCTTCCACGACCGCTACCCGGGCATCCAGCTGCTGATCGAGGAGGGCGGCTCGCACGACCTGGTGCGGCACCTGGCCCGGGGCGCCCTCGACCTCGCGCTGCTCGTGCTGCCCCTGCCGACGCCCGCGCCCGCGCTGACCACGGTGGAGTTGCTGCGGGAGGACCTCGTGGTCGTGTCCTCACCCGAGGCGCCGGCGCCGGGTCACGGCGCACGGCGGGTGGTCGACATCACCGATCTGGAGGGCGAGCGCCTGGTCATGTTCCGCCACGGCTACGACCTGCGCGAACTGACCGTCGCCGCGTGTCGCTCCGCCGGGTTCGAGCCGGAGTTCGCGGTGGAGGGAGGCGAGATGGACGCGGTGCTGGGATTCGTGCGGGCGGGGCTCGGCGTGGCCGTGGTGCCGCGGATGGTCGCGACCCGGGCGGGGCGCGGCCTGCGCGTCACCCCGTTGGCTCGGCCCGGGTTGCACCGGACCATCGCGTTGGCTCACCGGAGCGATGTGGCTCCGCCGCGGGCCGCCAGGGAGCTGCAGCGGATGCTGCTGGAGCGGTGAGGCGCGTCGGCGCGCGGATACGCCCCGACATCGCCGTTCCGCCCCGTCGGCAACGGCCGAGTGCCACCGCGCAAGCGAGTGTGGCCGGCTGCGCCACCCCAGGAGCGCGGGGAACCGCCCGACCGGCCACCGCGGACCCGCAGCCGAAAGCGACCGCACGCCGGCCCAGGCCCGGCGCGGCAGCCGTCAGCCCGTCGCGTCGACGAGCGCCAGGTCGTGCAGCCGCTCCGGTGGGCCGGGGCGGGCGTAGTACCAGCCCTGGGCCGTGTCGCAGCCCAGTATGCGGAGCTGTTCGGCCTGGGCGCCGGTTTCCACGCCCTCGACGGTGACTGCCAGGTCGAGGCTGTGGGCGAGGGAGACGATGCCCTCGACGATCTTCAGGTCGACGGGATCGGCCGGGAACCGCTGCATGCCCTGGGTGAAGGACCGGTCGAGTTTGAGGATGCTCACCGGCAGGCGGCGGAGGTTCGCCAGGTTCGAATACCCGGTGCCGAAGTCGTCCAGAGCGATGTCCACGCCCATCTCGGCCAGCCGGTGCAGCGGCTTGAGCAGGTCGTCGTCGGCGCCGATGAGCGCGGACTCGGTGACCTCCAGGCACAGGGCGTCCGGGGCGACACCCGCGCGCTCCAGGATGTCCACGGTGTCCTGCACCAGGCCCGGATGGCTGAGCTGGCACGGGGACAGGTTGACGTTGATGCGCAGGGGCCCGGCGGTGGTCTCCTCGCCGTGGCGCTCTCGCCAGGCGCGGGCCTGGCGGATGGATTCCTCCAGGACCCAGCGGCCGAGCGGCACGATCAGTCCGGTGTGCTCGGCGAGCGGGATGAAGCGGTCGGGGCCGAGCACGCCGTGCTGCGGGTGCAGCCAGCGGACGAGGGCCTCGGCGCCGCGGACGCTGCCGTCGCCGAGGTGGACCAGCGGCTGGTACTCGATGAAGAACTCGCCGCGTTCCAGCGCCGTGGGGAGGGCGGTCGTCAGGCCGTGACGGGTGATCGCGCGGGCGTCGGCTTCCGGGTCGGCGAGTTCGGAGCGGTTGCCGCCCGCGGACTTGGCCCGGTACATGGTGATGTCGGCGCTCCGCAGGACCTCCGCCGCCGTGCGTTCGCCCGCCGGGCCCTCGACGATGCCGAGGCTGCCACGCACCAGCAGGTCGCGGCCGTCGATGCTGACGGGTGTGACGAGGGCGCTCATGATGCGTTCGGCGAGCTCGTCGATCTCGCGCTCGGTGCCCGGCCCGGTGGTCAGGGCCACGAACTCGTCGCCGCCGAGCCGGGCGACCATCTCGCCGGGCGCGGTCGCACAGGACTGCAGCCGGTCGGCGATCTCCACCAGCAGCCGGTCGCCGGCCGCGTGCCCGAGGCTGTCGTTGATGGTCTTGAAGCCGTCCAGGTCGAGGTAGCACAGGCCGAAGCGCTGGCCGTCGCCCGCGTTCAGGGCCTTCTCCAGGCGCTCGAAGAACAGGCTGCGGTTGGGCAGTCCGGTGAGCGCGTCGTGCGTGGCCTCGTAGCGCAGCCGCAGGTTCAGCAGCCGGCGCTCGGTGGTGTCCTCCATGAGGGCCAGCTGGTACTGCGGATCGCCGTCGGCGTCACGCAGCAGGGAGACCGTCAGGTTGGTCCACAGGACCGTGCCGTCGGGGCGGTTGAAGGCCTTTTCGAGGTGGTAGTGCTCGCGCTCGCCGCGGACGAGTTCGTCGTAGAGCTTCCAGGTCTGCGGCGCGTCCTCGGGGTGCACCCAGTCCTGGACGCGGCGGCCGCGCAGGGCCTGGTCGGACAGCCCGAACATGCGCAGCAGGGCCTCGTTGACCTGCAGGACGTTTCCGTCGAGGTCGGCGATGCCGATCCCTATCGCCGCGCCCTCGAAGACCGCGCGGAAGCGGGCCTCGCTGGCGTGCAGCGCCTGCGCGACCACGCCCTGGGCCCTGAGCGCGGCCTGGGCGATGGACTCCTGCTCGGCGAGCGTGCGCTCGCGCAGCGCCTCGGCGTATCCGGCGGCCATCGCGTGCTGCAACCGCGAGCAGCGCAGGCGCAGTTCGTCCTGGGGGCCGTCCCCGGCGCAGTACAGCACCAGATAGGCGTCCACGCAGTCCAGGGTGCGGGTGAGCGCCTCGGGGTCGGTGCAGTGCGCGCCGACCAGGGCGGCGCCGACCGCCTTCGCGCCGTCCGCGTCGAAGACGCGCGCCCGCAGCAGCTCGCTCAACCGGCGTGCGAGCGGCAGGAGTCGTCCCTCGAACTCCGTCCGGGTCAGCGACGTGGAGGTCACCGGGTAGACCGCCCGGCTCCAGATCGTCGTGAACCGGCGCAGTCTGTCCTCCGGCCCGTCCGGCTCGGCGCTCACGCCGTACGCCCCACGCCGGCGAATCCGGAGAAGGCGAACGGGTCCTCGTCCTCCGGCGCCGACTCCGGCCGCCAGTGCGGCATCGGCACCAGTCCCGGTTCCACCATGTCGTACCCCTCGAAGAACCGCGCGATCTCGTCGCGCGAGCGCATGATGAGCGGATTGCGAATGTCCTTGTATACGTCCACCGCGCCCTCGGCCCGCTCGGCGGGCAGCGGGATTCCCTCGTACGAGGCATGGGTGAGGATCAGCAGGCTGCCGGGCGCGAGCGCGTCGCGCAGCTCGGCGACCGCACCGTAGGGGTCGTCCGCGTCTTCCACGAAGTGCAGTATGGCAACGAGGAGGAGGGCGACTGGGCGGTTCCGGTCGATCAGCCGCTCCACCTGAGGGCTGGAGAGGATCTCCTGGGGCTTGCGCAGGTCCGCGGCGACGACGTCCGCGGCGTCGTTACCGGCGAGTACCGCCTGGCTGTGCGCGACGGCGACCGGGTCGTGGTCGACGTAGACCACGCGGGCGTCCGCTACGGCCGCCTGCGCCACCTCGTGGACGTTGCCGAACGTCGGGATGCCGGAGCCGATGTCGAGGAACCGGGTGATGCCCTCCCCGGCCGCGAACCGCACGGCACGGCGCATGAACGCCCGGTTGGCCTGCATGATCTTCGGCAGGCCCGGCATGAACTCCATCGCCTTGCGGGCCGCTTCCCGGTCCACCTCGAAGTTGTGCGAGCCGCCCAGGTAGAAGTCGTAGATCCGCGAGACGCTCGGCACCGAGATGTCGATGCTCCGTGGGGCCCAGGCGGGACGCTCCATGTATCTCTCCAAGGGTAGGCGACAGGGACAGGCGATCCGGTGTTCGAGCTGAGGCTACTGATCGGCCGCCAAGGGAGCGACCCGAACCGGAAATTGACCGTCCGTTCCCCGCCACTGCCTGCGGCAAGTGCCCGTATCACCCCGCTGCGTCACGGCTGTGTCCACTTGGCCCGCTCCTGCCCCCATGCGCGCCTCCCCTCCGCGCGCCGCCCCACGCACAACGGTCCGCCCCCTCCGTGCGGTGCGGAGGGGGCGGACCTTCGGTGGCGCTCCGGGCCGGGCGGGGCGATCGACCCTGGGGAGGTGATCTAGTTGCCCGGTGCGCCGACCGGCTTGCCGTCGGGCGAGACGGCGTACCAAGTGCCGCCCACGCCCTGACCGTTGGTGTCACCGGGGGCCTTGTCCCCGGAGAAGGTGTAGATCGGCCAGCAGTTGACCGTCATCTGCTTCACACCGTCGGGACGGGTGAAGCCCATCAGCCCCTTCTTCTTGACGCCCTGGGTGTCCTCGGGCTTGACGATGCCGACGGCCGGCCACTTCTCCAGGCAGGCCCCGGTGCAGTTGGAGACGGACTTCGGCCAGGCCTTGTCCTTGAGGAAGCGGTAGACCGTCATGCCGTTCTTGTCGACGACGATGTCTCCCAGCTTGGGGTCCTTGCGGACGGACAGACCGGGCAGGGCCGCCAGGGAGGCCTTCTTGCCGTTCGGGGCCAGCGCGAACCACTTGCCGCCCACACCCTGGCCGTTGACGTCCCCGGCGTTGACGTCCTTGGCGTAGCGGTAGGCGGGCCAGCCGCCGATCGTGAGCTGCTTGGTGCCGTCGGCGCGGGTGACCTCGCCGAGCAGCGCCTTGTCGATCCCGGCCCCGGCCGTGGCGTCGTCGGCGGGCACCGGCGGCCACGTGGTGGCGCAGTCGCCGTCGCAGTTCGACTTGGGCGGATTGGCGGTGTCCTTGTCGAACCGGTACAGGGTGAGGCCGGAGCCGTCGGTCAGCACACTGCCGAGGTCGGGGTTGGTGGCCACGGTCAGCTTGCCCGCCGGGGCGGCCGGCGACGGGGAGCTGGAGCTCTGGTTGCCGTCGGCGCCGTAACCGTTTCCCGATCCGGTGCCGACACCGGCACCGATGGTCGGGCTGCCCGCGGGCGCGGTGGCCCCGACGTTCTGGGCCGCCGACGACGGGGTGGTGCCGTTGTCCTGACCGCACGCCGTCGTCAGCGCCAGCACAGCAGCGGCTGTGGCCACCAGTGAGGCGGTCCGCCAGGAGGTCTTCATGTCCAACTCCCCATATTCGCCTGGTTGTTGCAGCGCTCTGCCGCGCCGCCGCACGGCCATGGGTACGCACCGAGGGGGCGGGAGCGTTCAACGGGGAGGGGAAGTTCTTCGGGAAATTCTTTCCGCATCCTGTGACCGGTGCCGTCGCAGATGCCGTCGCACGGGGCTCGTACGGGCGTCCGCAGCGCACGAATCGCTCTCTTCTTCGCGTCAAACCATTGATCGCATCATGTCCTTCCTTCGGATCATTCCGGACGCACCGCGGCCTGCGGCCTGGTTCCGCACCCCATGATCGTCGGGTGCATGGACCCGAAGTGACCCGATGGGCGCCCGCCGCACGGGTGTTGGCCCTGATGGCGCTGACCTGGACCCTGGTGGGCTGCCCGGCCGGCAGTGCCTCGGCCGACGCCTGTGCGTACGCCTCCACGGGCCCGGACGGCACGGTGGCGGTGGCCCACGCGGGCGGCGACCACTGGCCGCCGCCCTGTCCGACGCCCACCCCACCCCCGTGCCCGCCCACACCGACGCCGACCCCGACGCCGACCCCGCCGCCTCCACCACCGCCGAAACCGAAGCCCACGCCGACTCCGCGCCCCACGCCGAAGCCCACCCCGAAACCGAGGCCGCCGGCCCGGCCCGCCCCGGCTCCGCCGGCACCACGGCCGACACCGACGCCGACCCCGCCGCCTCCGCCGCCGGCCCAGCCCCCACCGCCGAAGCCGAAGCCCACCCCGCGGCCCTCGGCGACCCCGGTGAGCTACCCGGCGTACCACCCGCACCGCACCGCACATGTCGCACCCGGCCACACCACGCCGGTCACCTACGTCCTGCTCATCACCGTTCCGGCGATCGTCGCCGTCGCGGCCCTGCGCCCGCGCTGACGCGCCGGCCCGCTCACCTTCTGGAGGTATCCGTTGCCGGATTGGCTTGTTCTCGTCCTCGCGATGCTGGCGGCCTGTGCTGTGGTGGTGGTCGTCACCGTCGTACGGCACAAGCGGGCGCCCGAGGACGAGGATCCCAGCGAGACCCCGGACGTCATCGAGTACATGACGATGTGGATCGGCGTCGTGTACGCCATCGTCCTGGGCCTCGCCATCGCGGGCGTGTGGGAGGCCCGCAGTGCCGCCCAGGACTATGTGCAGTCCGAGGCCCAGGCGCTGCACGAGATCTCGGAACGGGTCCGCGTCTATCCGCCGGACGTCCGTGACCACATCCGGAGCGACATCAACACCTATGTCAGCCATGTCGTCGACCACGAGTGGCGGACGATGTCCCACGACGAACGCGTCAGCGACCGCGGCACCCAGCTGCTGCAGAAGGTCCGCCAGGACATCACCGACTACCAGCCGAAGAACGACTTCGAGGCACAGGCCTACCAGCCGCTGCTGGACCAGATGACCGCCGCCGACCAGGCGCGCAACGCCCGCGCCGACTCCATCGGGGCCACCATGCCACCGGTGGTGTGGTGGGGACTGCTCACCGGGGCGCTGGTCACCGTCGGCATGGTGTTCGCGCTGCAGATCCGGCGCACCAGACGTGAACTGATCCTCGCGGGGCTGTTCTCCGCGACCATCGCGTTCATGCTGTTCCTCATCTGGGACTTCGACGCCCCCTTCAGCCGGGGCATCGCGGTGACCGCGGAACCGTTCACGAATCTGTTCCCGGGAGTCACCGGCTAGTCCCCGGCGCCGAGGAGGACGGCGGCCGGCCGACCGTCACCCGTGGCCCTTCGCCCCCGCCCCTCCCGGGACCGGGGCGAATGCCGTGTCCGCGTGCGCCGCGCTAAGGAAGGCCGCGTGGCGGGGCGTCAGCTCCGCTTCTCCATCCGGCGGCGCACCCAGCCCGCGCCGCCCCCGACGACCGCCAAGGTCACGAGCCCGGCGCCGATGGCCATGTCGGCCGGCGTGGCACCGGTGGGTCTGCCGCTGCCGGCACCCCCCTGGACTCCGCCGAGCACGGTGAACGCCGCCGGGCGGATCAGGGTCCTGCCGTCGCAGTCGACCGCGGCGTCGTACCGGCCGGGACGGGCGTCGCCGTCGACCTGGACGGTTCCGCGCGAGCTGTCGTCGCGCCGCCGGTCGAGCTCGGTGGTGGCGAAGGCTCGGGAGGACATGGTGCCGTCGCCACAGCCGTCCACGGTGACGGCGAGCCGGCCGCCGGCCGGGAGCACGCCGGGGTGGGCGACGATGTTCCGGGGGCCGCCGCCGTCACGGCCGCCGGAGTCGTCGTCCCGGTCGCTGTTCCCGCTGTCGTTGAAGTGATCACGGTTGTTGGAACTGCCGCTGATCCCGTGGTCCGGGCCGCCGCCGTCGCCCCTGCCCTCCGCGAGGGCAGCAGGGGTGGCGAACCCGAGCGCGGCCACCGCGGCGCACGCGGCCGCCAGTGCACGTTGGTTTCGCATCCGATCCTCCGCGGGAGGCGCCCGGGAGCCGTCCCCGGTCGATCGGCGAGAAATACGCCTCCCGGAGAGACCCTCGGACGCGCGGAACACGCCCGCATGTCGAGAATCGTCCGTCCTGGTGACACAACACGTCGCACGAAAAGCACACAATCGGATATTGCCGCAGGTCATGGGCCGTCAGAGATAATCGGCGAACCGCAACTCGGATGGCGCACCGCACAGGCCCCGGGCCACCCGTTCGCCACTCACCCCTGTCTCCCGCCGCGCGCGCGGGACTTAGCGTTTTCCCATGCGCGATGGACGTGGTGGGCCGCGTCGAGAGGGGAAGGCGAATGTCTGCGTCCGAGCTGTCCGAGCTTGCCGAAGAGGAGGAACGGCGGAGGAAACGGGCCCCGTGGGGCGTGATAGCGCTTGTCCTGCTGACCGGTCTGGCACTCATTCGGAACGGTTCGGGGGAGTTCGACATCGGTCCGCCGCAGCCTGCCTCGGCGGCGGCCCCCGACAGCCGCGCCGGCACGGGCACCTTCACCACGGCCCCGACGCCGCTCGGGTTCTCCGCCGCCGACCGGGTCCGCATCCCCGCCATCCAGGTGAACGCGCCGGTCATGCCCGTCGGTCTGGACGCGGCCGGCTGGGTCGCCGCGCCGCCGCCGGACGACCCCAATCTGGCGGGCTGGTTCACCGGTGCGGTCTCCCCCGGCGAGAAGGGCACCGCCGTCGTCGTCGGGCACGTCGACAACAAGAAGGGCCCAGCCGTGTTCTACGGACTCGGGGCCCTGAAGAAGGGAAACCGGATCGAGGTGGCGCGCAAGGACGGAAAGACCGCGGTGTTCGAGACCTATGGCGTCGAGGTCTTCTCCAAGAGCGGTTTTCCGGGCGACCGCGTGTACGGCTCGAAGGGAGCACCGGAACTGCGGGTCATCACCTGCGGCGGCGGTTTTTCCAAGCAGAACGGTTACGACGGAAACGTCGTCGTCTTCGCCCGCCTGGTCGCGGTGAACTGAGGCCACCGCGGCCCTGCGGGCGAAGAGCCGGGAAACGGTCACACGCGCCGGCGCGGCACGGTCATGCGATATCCGGAGTCGAGGAGGCGGGGCAGCCATTCACAGATCGCATGGACGGTCTGCGACCGGTCGCCCCCGGCGTCGTGGGAGAGCACCACGACGCCGGGGGCGGCGCCGTGCTCCACCCGGTCGACGATGGCGCCCGTGCCGGGCTCCATCCAGTCGGTGGTGTCCACCGTCCAGGCCATCGGCTCCATGCCCATCTCGGCGCCCAGTTGGAACACGGCCCGGTTCCAGGCGCCGTAGGGAGCGCGGAACCACTGGGGGCGCTCGCCGTAGGCGTCCTCGATGGCATCGCTCGTGCGCTTCATCTCGGAGTGGATCTGCCTGCGGTTGAGGGTCGTCAGCAGCGGATGCGTCCAGGTGTGGTTGCCGACGACATGGCCTTCGTCGGCCATCCGGGTCACCAGCTCCTTGTTGTCCACGACGCACTCGCCGCACACGAAGAACATGGCCCGCACGTCGTACTTGGCGAGGGTGTCCAGGATGTGCGGGGTGTAGTCCGGGTCGGGGCCGTCGTCGAAGGTCAGCAGCATGTGCCGGCCGCGCCCGGAGATACGGAGGATGGGCTCCTTGCGGGCCTTCAGTCTGTGCGGCACGGCACGCGGCGGTCCGTAGCCGGTGAGCGGCTGTAGTCGAAAGGCGGAGGGCCTGAGTGCCTGACGGGCCTGCGGTCCGGGAGCGGGGTCGGCGGTCCCGGCGCTGTCCTGGGCGCCGCCCGCCAGGACGGCGCCCGCGGTACCCGCGGCTCCCAGCGCGGCGCCGCCGGCCAGGAGCATCCGGCGCCGTGTGAGCAACTGATCCTTCTGCATGACTCATCACTCGCCCCACCCGGCTCCGGCGCACTACAGCGACACCAGTGCGGCTGCGGGAAAGCACCCGAACAGCCGCATGCGGGGTCGTGGTGGTCCCGCGCGCGGGCTTCTGACAAGCAATCGGACAAACAGTCATTCCGCTGCAAATGCCAAGTGGGACACGGGGGTCGAGCCGAGTTGGCCGCACACGCGGGAACGTATGCGAACGGCGTACCGCGCAGCGCGCTGGCGGTGGTGCTGCTGGCCGTCGCCCAGTTTCTGGTCGTCTTCGACACGACGTCGTTCGCGGTGGCGCTGCCGTTGGTCGCGCGCGACCGGGGGCCGGCCATCGCCGGACTGACCTGGCTGCTGACCTGACCGCGTACAGCGTGTGTTTCGCCGCGCTGCCGGTGCTCGCGGGAGCCCTCGGCAGGGCCTTCGGGCAGCGGCGGGTGCTGATGGGCGGGCTCGCGCTGTCGAGCGTCGCCGCGGCGGCTCCTGCGGTGTTCTCCGCTCCCTGGGTGCTGATGGCCTCGCGTGCGGTGCAGGGCGTCGCGGCGGCGTCGATCACGGCCGGTGCGCTGGCCCTGATCGACGCCACGCACCCGGCGGGCCCGGGCCGGGACCGGGCTCTCAACGTGCACTTCGCGGTCGTGGCCTGTGCCACCCCGGCGGCGCTGCTGCCCTGCACCCTGTTGCTGGACGCCTCGCAGACGGAGAAGACGTTCTTCTGGGTGCAGGCCGCCGCCGGGGTGCTGCTCCTGTTGCTGGTTCCGCTCGCGCCGGCGGAGTCCGCGCCCGAGCCGGCGGCCCGGCGCCGGGTGGGGGCCGCCGCGCCGGCGGTCGTGCCGCTGGGCTTCCTGGCCTGGTTCGCCGACTGGCTCGGCGACCGGAGCGTGTCCGCGACCACGGTCATCGTGATCGCCGTGGCCGGTGCGCTGGTGCCGTCCGTGCTGGGCTGGTTCGGCCGGGGCGAGGGCGTGCCGGAGCTGCTCGCCCGGCTGCACCGGGAGCGGGCCGCGTTCGGCGCCTACACGGTGGTGGTGGTGCTGCTGGCCGCGGGCCTGTCCGGTGCCGTGCTGGTCCTCCCCATGGCCCTGCAGACGGTCGGCGGCCTCTCTCCGATGCGGGTCGGCTGGGCCCTGCTGCCCGCCGTCGCCGGGGTGGTGCTGGGCTGCCTGGTCCTTCCCGGCCTCGCGGCCCGCGCCGGGCTCGGCGCCACGGTGGCCGGGGCCTGCGCCGTGTCGGCCGTGGGGTTCGTCCTGCTCGGTCTTCCGGGCGAGGGCTACCGGTTCGCGGAGGTGCTGCTGCCAATGCTGCTGATCGCCTTCGGCTGCGGGGTGCTCCCGCTGCCGGTGGGCTTCGCGCGGTCCGTGAGCGCGGCGCTGCCCCGGGGCCTGAACGCCTCCCGGCAGCTCGGCGCCGGACTGGGCGCGTCGCTGTTCGTCGGGATCGTCACGGTCGCCCAGCAGCGGTTCGGGGGCGTCACGCTCTCCGGCATGAAGGAGTACCGGGCCTTCCTCTCGGGCGCGTTCCGCGACTGCTTCGAACTGGGTACGGCGCTTGGTCTGACCGCCGCGGCGATCGCCCTGCCGGCGCTGCCCCGGCGCGGCGACCGGACGGCCGCCGGGGACCCGGGGCTCAGCGGCGGCGCACCAGCGGGAACGGCAGGGTCTCCCGGATCGTCAGGCCGGTGAGGAACATCACCAGCCGGTCGACGCCGATGCCCAGCCCGCCGGTCGGGGGCATCGCGTACTCCAGGGCCTCCAGGAAGTCCTCGTCCAGCTCCATGGCCTCCGCATCGCCGCCGGCGGCCAGCAGCGACTGCTCGGTGAGCCTTCGGCGCTGTTCCACGGGATCGGTCAACTCGGAGTAGGCGGTGCCGAGTTCGGTGCCGAAGGCGACGAGGTCCCAGCGTTCGGCGAGCCGTGGGTCGGTGCGGTGCTGCCGGGTCAGCGGGGAGACCTCGGTGGGGAAGTCCTTGTAGAAGGTGGGGAGTTGGGTGCGTTCCTCGACGAGGCGCTCGTACATCTCCAGGACGATGTCACCGGGCCCGTCGTCGGCGGTGTACGGCACCCCGGCCCGGTCGCACAGCCGGTGCAGTCGCAGCAGTTCGGTACCGGGGCCGATCTCCTCCCCCAGCGCCGCGGAGATCGCGCCGTAGACGGTTCTGACCGGCCACTTCCCGGAGATGTCGTACTCCTGCCCGTCCTTGCGGACCATCGGGGAGCCGAAGGCGGCGGTCGCCGCGCCCTGGATCAGCTCGCGGGTGAGATCGAGCATGACGTCGTAGTCGGCGTAGGCCTGGTAGGCCTCCAGCATCGTGAACTCGGGGTTGTGCTTGTAGGAGACGCCTTCGTTGCGGAAGGTGCGGCCGAGTTCGAAGACCCTCTCCAGGCCGCCCACGCACAGCCGCTTGAGATACAGCTCGGGGGCGATGCGCAGATACAGGTCGAGGTCGTAGGCGTTGATGTGGGTGGTGAAGGGACGGGCGTTGGCGCCGCCGTGGATCTGCTGGAGCATCGGGGTCTCGACCTCGACGTAGCCGCGGTCCAGCAGGCCCTGGCGCAAGGCCTGTACGGCGGCGGAGCGGGCCCGGATCACGGTGCGGGCGGCGGGGCTGGTCGCGAGGTCGAGGTAGCGGCGGCGGACCTTCGCCTCGGGGTCGGTGAGGCCGCGGCGTTTGTCGGGCAGCGGGCGCAGGCACTTTCCGGTGAGCTGCCAGGAGGTGACGAAGACGGTGGGTTCGCCCTTGTCACTGAGGCCGGTGCGGCCGGTGGCGGTGATGTGGTCGCCGATGTCGGTGGCGGCGGTGAAGCGGTCGAGGGCGGTGGCCGAGCGGTCGCGGGTGAGGGCGATCTGGTGGTCGCCGGACCAGTCGCGCAGCACGGCGAAGACGATGCCGCCGAAGTCGCGGACCAGCATGAGCCGTCCGGCGACGGTGACGTCCTCGTCGGGGGGCGCGTCGGCGAGGGCGTGGGTGGGGGCGGGGACGCCGACCGGGTAGGGGTCGGTGCCGCCGGCGCGGAGCCGGTCGAGTTTGTGGTGCCGTACGCGGACCTGGTCGGGCAGGCCCGCGTCCGGTGCGGCGGGCCCGGCCCGGTCCCCTCCTTCGAGGCCGAGCGCCGTCAGGGGCGGCAGCCCGTGGGTGGTGGCGGGCGGCTGCCCGGCCTTCGGGTGCCCCTTTCCCCAGAGTTTGCGCAACGACGGTACGGAGACGAAGCCTTCGGCGATGCCGGAGGCGAGGCCGATGCGGGCGAGGGCGGCCGCGTCGCAGTAGCAGATGAAGCGCGGGTACCAGTCCGGGTGGTATTTGGCGTTGGAGCGGTAGAGGGCCTCCAGCTGCCACCAGCGGGAGAAGAACAGCAGCAGACGGCGCCAGAGCCTCAGGACGGGTCCGGCGCCGATGCGGGCGCCCTCCTCGAAGACCGACCGGAAGACGGCGAAGTTCAGCGAGATCCGGTGGACGCCCAGCTTGGGGGCGGCGGCGCACAGTTCGGCGACCATGAACTCCATGACCCCGTTCGGGGCGGCGCGGTCACGGCGCATCAGGTCCAGGGAGATGCCGTCCCGGCCCCAGGGCACGAAGGAGAGCAGGGCGAGGAGCCGGCCGTCCTCGCCGAGGGCCTCCACCAGCAGGCAGTCGCCGTCGGCGGGGTCGCCGAGCCGGTCCAGGGCCATGGAGAAGCCGCGCTCGGTCTCGGTGTCGCGCCAGGCGTCGGCCTTGTCGACGACCTCCTCCATCTCGTGTTCGGTGAGGGTGGCGTGCCGGCGGATGCGGCAGGTCGCGCCGGTACGGCGGACGCGGTGCACGGCCTGCCGGGTCACCCGCATGTCGCGGCCGTCGAGATCGAAGGAGGCCACGTGCACGATCGCCTCGTCGCCGAGCTGGAGGGCGCCGAGTCCGGCGCGGGCGTAGGTGCGGGCGCCCTCCTCGGAGGCGCCCATCACGGCGGGTGCCCAGGCGTAGCGGCGGGCCACGTCCAGCCAGGCGGCGATGGCGTGCGGCCAGGCCTCGGGGTCTCCGACGGGGTCGCCGCTGGCGAGGCAGACGCCGGCCTCGACGCGGTAGGTGACGGCGGCCTTGCCGCTGGGCGAGAAGACGACGGCCTTGTCGCGGCGGGTGGCGAAGTAGCCGAGGGAGTCCCGCTCGCCGTAGACGGCCAGGAGGGCGCGGATGCGGGCCTCCTCGTCGCCGTGCAGGGCGGCCTCCAGGCGCTGGGAACGGAACAGCGCGGCGGCGGCGTTGAGGAGGGCGAGGGCGCCGAGCAGGCCGAGCACGAAGGTGACCTTGCGGGGCGGGCGGCCGGAGAAGGAGCGGCCGGAGACCAGCCCGCCGCACACCCGGTCGGCCGCCCAGGCCAGGTGCTCGTTCGCCGGCAGGGTGCCCGGGAACACCATGACCAGGCCCCAGCCGAGCAGGATGGCCACCACGAGGCCGCCCAGCAGCACGGCGAGCGCCCGCCATACGGCACCGCGCCGGGAGGCGGCGTAGAACTCCCCGCGAGCCAGTACGAGCAGGATCAGCAGCAGGCCGCACAGCACCAGCGACGGCAGCGACTCGGCGTACAGGCCGAGGCCCACGCCGAGCGCGTCGGTGAGCACGAGCAGCCCGAGATAGACGACGACCAGCCACCAGGCGACCTTCTTGCGGGCGGCGGTGGCACCGGCCAGCAGGAACAGGAAGACGGCGTAGGCCAGGTTGGCGCTGATGGGCACCAGCAGCAGGTCGAGGGCGAGGGCGACCGGGCGGAGCAGGCGGCGCAGCGGTTCGATGAGCGCGAGCAGCGCGCACAGCAGGCCGAGCGCGGCGAAGAGCGTGGCGAAGGCCTCGGGCACCCAGCCGAGGCGCCCGCCGGCGGGCGGGCGTATCGGGGCCGTGGGGTCCCTCCGTGCGGCGGGCTCCGCGCTGGCGGTCATGGTTCCGACTGTAGGAAGGGGTCACGCGCCTCGCCCGTCGAGGGGGCGCCGGCCCGACCGGCGAGTCCGGCGGACGCCCGCGCGGCCCGGCCGGAAGACTGTCGCGTCTTAGCAGGAACCGTGGATTCCGATAGCCTCACGGCCGTGACGGAACAGCACTCGCAGCCGGACTCGCATTCCCACCAGTTCGAGCGTGGTACGGACGGGCCGAAGGTCATCGTCGTAGGGGTCGACGGCTCCGACTCCTCGCTGCGTGCCGCGGCGTACGCGGGCGGGCTCGCCCGGCGGCAGCGCGCGCTGCTGGCCGTGGTGTACGTGCAGCCGGTGCTGGCCGCCGGGGCGGCGCTCGGGGCGCCGGTGGCGGAGACGACCGACGAGATCGCCGAGGACCTGGTCACCTACATCCGGGAGGCGGCCGAGCGGGTCAAGGGGATATTCGAGGTGCGCTGGGAGTTCCACACCTTCCGCGGCGACCCCTACAGCGGGCTGGTGAAGGCGGCCGACGAGCTCAAGGCGGACGCGGTGGTCGTGGGTGCCTCGGAGCAGGCCGGCCACCGGATCATCGGCTCGGTGGCGATCCGGCTGGTGAAGGCGGGGCGCTGGCCGGTGACGGTCGTGCCGTAGCCTTCCGCGAGTCCCGCAGGAGCAGGGGTGGCGTCGCCAGGAGCAGGACGCCGGCCAGGGCGATGGCGGTGCGCGGGCCGGTGAGGCTCGCCAGCAGGCCCCACAGGGCGGTCAGGGCGGCCGTGGTGGCCTTGCCGGTGATCGACCAGGCGGACAGGGTGCGGGCGACCCGGTCGTCCGGGGTGCACTCCAGGCGGCGGGTGGCGTACACCGGGTTGTAGACGCCCGAGCTGGTGATCACCCCGAACTCCACGGCCATCACCAGCAGCAGTCCGGGCAGCCCGGGCTGGACGAAGGCCAGCCCGAGGGGCCACACGGCGCGCAGGGTGCCCGAGGCGCGCAGCACCCGCCGCTGTCCGTAGCGGGCGACCAGCGGGCGGGCCAGCCGGGAGCCGAGCAGACCGCCGAGGCAGGGCACGGCGAAGGCGAGGCCGTACTGCCAGGGGGCGAAGCCGAGCGGGCCGAGCATGAGGACGGCCAGGGGCGGCACGGCGACCATGATCAGGGCGTTGCCCGCGAGGTTGTTGAAGAACAGCGGCCGCAGGTCGGGGCTGGTGAGGATGTGCCGCCAGCCGTCGAGGAGGTCGGCCGCCCGCAGGCGCTCGGCGCCGGTGCGCTCGGGGCGCGGCTCACCGCCGCCGACGGCGCGGATGCCCAGGGCCGACAGCAGAAAGCTGACCGCGTTCGCCACGACCGTCGTGACGGGACCGAACAGGCCGATCGCGGCGCCGCCGAGGGGCGGTCCGAGGACCAGCGAGGTCCAGTTCGTGGACTCGAACCGGGAGTTCGCGGTGAGCAGCCGGTCGGCCGGCACGAGCGACTTCAGGAAGGCGCCGGAGGCCGCGTTGAAGGTGATGTCGGCCGCCGCGACGATCACCGACACGCACAGCAGCTGACCGAGGCCGAGCCCGCCGAACGCGTAGGCGGCGGGGATGGTGAGCAGCGCGGCGAACCTGACCAGGTCCATCGCCATCATCACCGGCCGCTTGCGCCGGAACTCCACCCAGGGCCCGAGCGGCACCGCCAGCGCGGCCCCCACCGCGGGCCCGGTCGCGGCGAGCAGCGCCACCTCGGCCGGCCCGGCGTGCAGCGCGAGGACCGCGATCACCGAGAAGGCGTCGAAGGCGAGATAGGTGCCGAGCGCGCTCACCGAGTACGCCGCCCACAGCCATCCGAACCGCCGCCCCAGCGTCATGCACAACCTCCCGTTGACCCCGGCCATGAAATCCGGCGGGCCGTCCCCGGATCAAACAACCGGGAAGGCATCAGCCACAACCAACGGTTGTACGAGTAGGGTGGGCGGCGTGGACCTCAAGGCCGTGCGCACCTTCGTCACCGTGGTGGACGCCGGGCAGTTCCAGGAGGCCTCAGCCGTCCTCGGCATCACCCAGCAGGCCGTCTCCAAGCGGATCGCCGCACTGGAGAAGGACCTCGGTGTGCGGCTGTTCACCCGGACGGCACGCGGGGCGCAGCCGACGATCGACGGGCAGGCGTTCCTGCCGCACGCCCGGGAGCTGCTGCTGGCCGAGGAGCGGGCGCTGGCCTCGGTACGGCCGGGACGGCGGGCGCTGCGGGTCGACGTGATCGGGGCCAAGCTGGCCCCCGCCGCCCTGCTGCGCTCCTTCCACGAGGCGCAGCCCGGCACGGCCCTCGACGTCGTGACGCTCTTCGACGCCGGCTCGGCCGTGGCCGCCGTGGAGGCGGGCACGATTGACGCGACCTTCCGCGCGGTGACCACACGGCTTCCCGAGGGGCTGCGGGCCGCCCGGGTGCTGGACGAGCCGATCCAGCTGCTCACCGGCCCGCGGCACCCGCTGGCCGGGGCCCGGTCGGTGACGCCGGAGCAGCTGGCCGGGCACCGGATCTGGATGCCGGGCATCGTGGACGGCACCGAGTGGGCCGCCTACTACACGGCCCTCGCCGCCGAGTTCGGGCTGACCATCGACTCGGTCGGCCCGGACTTCGGCACCGAGCCCCTGCTCGACACGGTCGCGGACTCCGACTCGCTCGCCACCTTCGTCGGCGAGCAGACCCGGCTCGTCTGGCCCGCCGGGCACGACCTGCGGCGCATCCCGCTCGTCGACCCGACCCCGGTGTACCCGCACTCCCTGGTCTGGGCCACGGCCAACACGCACCCGGGACTCGCCGCGCTGCGCGCCCATCTCACCGCCCGGATACCGGCCCGGCCCGCGTCCCGCACCTGGACGCCCGCCTGGGCCGTGCGTGGCGTCTTCCCAGTGCGGCGGCCCTGAGCCATCATGATCCGCCGTCAGCCGTTGCCGTCGGCGAAGAGGTGAGGCGCATGGCCAGGCTCCGCGCGGGTGAGGGGATTCTCCGGCGCAAACCCATCGAACACATCGAGGAGACCGAGGTCGGCGAGGGCACCCGGCTCGACCGCTCGCTCGGACTGTGGCAGCTCACCGCGATCGGGGTGGGCGGCATCATCGGCGCCGGCATCTTCACCCTGGCGGGCACGGTCGCCAACGGCACGGCGGGTCCGGCGGTGGTGGTGTCGTTCCTGATCGCCGGTGTGGCGAGCGCCTGTGCGGCGCTGTCGTACGCCGAGTTCGCCGGACTGATCCCGAAGGCGGGATCGGCGTACACCTACGGCTATGCGGTGCTCGGTGAGTTCGCGGGCTGGTTCATCGGCTGGGACCTGCTGCTGGAGTACACCGCGATCGTGGCGGTGGTGGCGATCGGCATCTCGGGCTACTTCGGCTTCCTGGTTCAGGAGATGGGGGCGAAACTGCCGCAGTGGATGCTGGGGGCGCCGGGCACCGGGGCCGGGCACCGGGTGGACCTGTTCGCGGCGATCCTGTGCCTGCTGGTCGCCTGGCTGCTGAACCTGGGCATGCGCAGCGCGGCCCGCTTCGAGACGTTCGTCGTCGCCCTGAAGGTGCTGGTGGTGCTGCTGGTGATCGGAGTGGGCGTGTTCCACATCGACTCGGCGAACTACCACCCGTTCTTCCCGTTCGGCATCGGCGGCGCCGTCACCGGCGCGGCGACCGTGTTCTTCGCGGTGTTCGGCTACGACGCCATGTCGACGGCCGCCGAGGAGTCCAAGGACGCCCAGCGGCACATGCCGAGGGCGATCATCTACTCGCTGGTGATCTCGATGGTGCTGTACGTGGCGGCCTGCCTGGTGCTGACGGGCATGCAGGACTACAAGTCCATCGACCCGGAGAGCGGCTTCTCCAGCGCGTTCAAGGCGGTGGGCCTGGACGCGCTCGCGGACGTGATCGCGGTGGGCGCGATCATCGGCATCCTCACCGTGATGTTCACGTTCATGCTGGGCGTGACCCGGGTGTGGTTCTCGATGTCCCGTGACGGTCTGCTGCCCCCGTGGTTCGCCAGGACCCACCCGACGCGGCATGTCCCGACCCGGGTGACCTGGATCGCCGGGGTGGCCTCGGCCGCCATTGCCGGGTTCGTCCCGATCGGCTCGGCCGCCGAGCTGACCAACATCGGCATCCTGCTGGCGTTCGTGGTGGTGTGCGCGGCGGTGATCGTGCTGCGCTACCGGCGCCCGGAGCTGCCGCGGACCTTCCGGACCCCGTGGATGCCGGTCGTACCCGCGCTGGGCTGCGTGTTCTCCATCTGGCTGATCACCTTCCTGCAGTGGCAGACCTGGGTGCGGTTCGCGGTGTGGTTCGTGATCGGGTGCGTGATCTACTTCGGCTACTCCTACCCGCGCTCGGCACTGGCCGAGGTGCGGCCCGCCGAATGAACCCCCGACGGCGTGGCAGGACCGTTCGTCCGACCGTTCGCCGACGCGATCGACCGTCCGTCGCAGAGCCGTGCGCGCACCCTGTCCCCCGGCCGTGCCCTGCGCTGCCATACGGCCATGACGGCCGGAACCTCACTGATCCACAAGGCGGCGGCACGGGCCCACGGGGCGACGACCGCCGAGCACGAACTGGCCGCGCTCCAGCGCGAGCACGGCGGACCCCTCTTCGCCCTGCTGCTCAGGCTCTGCGACGGGGACCGGCAGCGCGCCGAGGACCTGGTCCAGGAGACCCTGGTACGCGCCTGGCAGCATCCCGAGGCGCTGCACGCCGAGGACTTCGACTCGGTACGGCCCTGGCTGCTGACCGTCGCCCGGCGGCTCGCGATCGACGCCCGGCGGGCCCGGCAGGCCCGGCCCCCGGAGACCTGCGCCGACATCCCGGAGAGCGCGCGGGTGACCGCCGATCACGCCGAACGGGCCGCCGCGATGCTCGATGTCCGGGAGGCTGTGAAGACACTCACGCCGGAACACCGTGACGTTCTGGTACTCGTGTATTTCCTCGGGGCCAGTGTGGCGGAAGCGGCGCAGACCCTGGGCGTTCCACCCGGTACCGTGAAGTCCCGCGCGTATTACGCGCTGCGCGCGCTGCGCCGGGTCCTTCCGGATTATGCGGCCGACCTGCACTGAAACCGGAGGCCGGGTCAAACCTCGGTAAAGCGCCTTGCTGTGGCCCCCGTTCGGGCAATGGGCTGTCCTCATCCGCGTTCCGGGCAGACGGCCGGGGCTGCGACCCCGACGAGGCTCGGGCGACGCGCACGTACCGGAGGAAGGGCAGGAAGGGATGCAGCACAGAGGGCACGAGAGCACGGACGGCACCGACGGCGGTGAACTGGCCGTCCCCATGGCCTGGTTGTACGCCGAGTACATCGCCGACGAACTGCTGCGCACCGGCGACCTGATGCCGCCGACCTCCTTCGAGTTCAGGGCCGGCCGGGACGCGCTGGCGCTCACCGTCTTCCTGTCCGACACCGACGGGGAGCTGTCCGGCATCCGGGTGATCTCCCAGCTGGAGAACTGGCTCTCCCTGACCGCCTACGACCAGCCGTGGCGGGACTGGGTGCGCGAGCGCATGGCCGAGCTGACCGAGCGGGCCGAGCGTTCCGGCACCCGCTCGCCCGACCTGGCCCTCGCCGCCGACGCCTGGCGCTGGCTGGAGGAGACCGAGCTGCTCGCGCCGGACCTGGACGCGGTGCCGGGCGGCGGGGGGCCGGCCGGCGAGGACGACGGGCCGAAGGTGTGGACCCCGGCCTGGCGGCTCGGGCTGCCCCTCGGGCACCTCGCGATCCATCTGTTCTGACCCGTCCCTCCGGGGCTTTCTGAAGTTTTCCGGAATCGGACCAATCCGCGGGCCGCGCGGCTCCGAATCTCTCGTCCGGGATTCTGTGGGTGGCTTGAGTGATTCTGCTGTTGGCTGCGTACGGGTGGGTGCACGGAGTAACCCCACCCGCACCCATCGGCACGAGGATTCGGCATGAGGTCCCTGGAAAGGCATCGCGACGTCGGCGCATACGCGCTCGGCGTGCTGGACGAGGCGGAGGCCTTCCGCTTCGAGGACCACCTCATGGAGTGCCCTCAGTGCGCGGCACAGGTGACCGAATTCGGTCCCGCCGCACGGCAGTTGATGCTGTACCGCCGGGCCACGCCGCGCTTTGTGCACCCCATGGCGCAGCCCGGTCCCCGGCTGCTGGACCGGCTGCTCGGCGAGGTCGCGCACCGGCATCGGGCGCGCCGCCGGCGCTTTCTGTACGGCCTGGCCGCCTCGGTGGTGCTGGCCGTGGCCGGTCCGGGCATCGCGGCCTTCGCCGGCCACGCGGAACCGTCGGCGCACGTCACCGCGGCGGCCGATCCGAAGACCGGGGTGTGGGCCGAGGTCACCGCCGCCGACGGCGACACGGGCAGCCGGCTGTCCCTGAAGGTGAAGGACGGCACCGGCCCGCATGCCTGCCGGCTCGTCGTCGTGGGCCGCGACGGCTCCGAGGAGGTCGCCGGCACCTGGATGGAACCCGGCCACGCCACCGGCACCTTCACCGCGCTCGGATCCTCCACGATGCACCCCGACGAGATAGCCCACTACGACGTGCGCACGACGGACGGGCAGCGCCTGGTGTCCGTCGACGCGCCGTAGTCACGCCGGCTTGCGGTCGGGGCTCATTTCAGCAGCCGGGACAGTCTGCGGTCCGCCAGGGGCTTGCCGCCCGTCTGGCAGGTGGGGCAGTACTGCAGCGCGGAGTCGCTGAAGGAGACCTCGCGGATGGTGTCGCCGCACACCGGGCAGGGCTCGCCGGTGCGGCCGTGGACGCGCAGACCGCTCTTCTTCTCCTCCTTCAGCCGTCCGGCGGCCAGGCCCCGGGAGCGGTCGACCGCCTCGGTGAGCGTCGAGCGGAGTGCCGCGTAGAGCCGATGGGTCTCCTCGGGGGTCAGGGAGGCGGCGAGCTTGAACGGGGACATTTTCGCGGCGTGCAGGATCTCGTCGCTGTAGGCGTTGCCGACGCCGGCGATCAGGGACTGGTCGCGCAAGGCGCCCTTCAGCTGACGTCTCTCGTCCTTGAGCAGGGCGGCGAGGCGGTCCTCGTCGAAGTCGGCGGCCAGCGGGTCCGGGCCGAGCCGGGCGATGCCCTCGACCTGCTGCGGATCACGGACCACGTAGACCGCGAGGCGTTTCTGGGTGCCGGCCTCGGTGAGGTCGAAGCCCTCGCCGGTGTCCAGTGCCACGCGCAGCGCGAGCGGGCCCTTGCCCGGCTTGGGCGGGCCGGACGGCAGCCGGTCCTTCCACTGCAGCCAGCCCGCCCGCGCCAGGTGGGTCACCAGGTGCAGCCCGCTGTCCGCCGCCAGGTCCAGGAACTTGCCGTGCCGGTGCACGGCCGTCACCTCGGCGCCCTCGAAGGCGGTGATCGGAGGGTCGTACGTCTTCAGGACGCTGACGGCGACCGGCAGCACCCGCGCCACCCGGCGGCCGACCAGGTGCGCGGTGAGGAAGTCCTTCAGCGCTTCTACCTCAGGCAGTTCCGGCATGGGTCCAGAGTGCCATCCGGCACCGGCGAACCGGGTGCGGCGCTTCAGCCGCCCCGGCGGAACTCGCACCACACCGCCTTGCCGCCGCCCCGCGCCTCGACGCCCCACGCGTCGGCGAGCATCTCCACGAGCAGCAGGCCCCGGCCGGAGACGCAGTCCTCCCCCGCCTCGCGGCGGCGCGGCAGGGCGCTGGAGGAGTCCTCGACGTCGATCCGCAGCCTGCGGTGGCCGCCGTCGAGGGCCCGCAGGGTCACGATCGCGGAACCCTCGGTGTGCATCAGCGCGTTGGTGATCAGCTCGTCGGCGACCAGCTCGATCTCGTCGGCCCGGTCGCGGTGGCCCCAGGAGCGGACCGCGGCGCGGATCAGGTGCCGGGCCTGGCTGAGGGCCTCCGGGTCGCCGGGCGCCACGTGCTGCTGGAGCCGGCCGCCGGCGGGCGGGGCCTCCGGGGTGCGCCGGCGCAGCAGGAGCAGCGCCACGTCGTCGTCGCCGCCCCGCTCCTCGGCCACCTGGATCAGCCGGTCGGCGAGCTCCCGCACGTCCTCGGGGCCGTCCGCGACGAGCGACAGGAGGCGGCGTATGCCGTCGTCGAGGTCGGCGCCGGGCTGTTCGACGAGCCCGTCGGTGCACAGCAGCAGGGTGTGGCCGGGGTCGAGTTCGAGGGTGGACACGGGGTACTCCAGCCGGCCGAACTCGGCGGACAGGCCGAGCGGCAGCCCGCCCTCGACCGGCACCCGGCGGCAGCTGCCGTCGCCGTGCCGGATCAGCAGATCGATGTGCCCGGCCCGGACGGCCTGCACGACCCCGGTGGACAGGTCGGCCTCGGCGTACAGGCAGGTGGCGAAGCGGTCGGTGTCGAGTTCGTGCAGGAAGACGGAGGCACGGGCCATCACGGCGGCCGGGGTGTGTCCCTCCGCGGCGTAGGCGCGCAGCACGATCCGCAGCTGGCCCATGACGGCCGCCGCGTGGGTGTCGTGGCCCTGGACGTCGCCGATGACCGCGCCGACCCGGCCGCCGGGCAGCGGGATCAGGTCGTACCAGTCGCCGCCGATGTCCCGGCCGAGGGCGCCCGCGGCGGTGCCGGCGCGGTAGCGGACGGCGATGTCGGCGCCGCGGACACTGGGTATGGTGCGCGGCAGCATGGCCTGCTGCAGCCCCCGGGCGAGATCCTTCTCCTGCTCGTAGAGCATGGCCCGCTGCAGGCTCTGCGCGATGCTGCTGCCGAGCGCGACCAGCACGGCGCGCTCCTCTGTGGAGAAGCCGCGCCGGTCGCTGTAGAGCAGCCCCATCCCGCCGATCGCGCGGGCCTGGGCGATCAGCGGCAGATAGGCGGCCGAGGTGACGTGCAGGTCGGTGAGGTGCGGCCAGAGGATCGGATAGTGCTCGGCGAACTCCTCCGGGGACTCAATGAACCGCGGGCGGAGCGTGCGGACGGCCTCGCTCATCGGGTACTGCTCGTCGATCCGGGTGATCTGGGTGCCGGGGACGGAGGCTTCGACGGGTCCCTCCGCGACCAGCCGGATGCGGCCGGCCTCGACCAGCCCCATCACCAGGCTGGTCGCACCGAGGTGGCGGATGCCGCGGGTGTCCTTGAGGGCGTCGATGACCTCCTGGACGCTGCGGGCGTGGGCGAGGGCGGCGGAGACGGCCTGCGCGACGTTGGTCTGCTGGCGGAACGCCTCGTCCTGGGCGGCGCGCAGGCTGCGCGCCCCGCTCTCGGCGAGTTCCTCGGTGGCGTCGCGGACGATGCCGACGACCCGGCTCGGGCGGCCGGTGTCGTCCCGGCGGATGTAGCCCTGCGTGTGGGTCCAGCGCGGGGTGCCGTCGCGGCAGCGTATGCGGAAGTAGGCCCCGTAGTTCTCGCTGCCGTCCTTGATGGCCCGGGCCACCAGCGCGTCCAGCCGGGCGGACTCCGTCGGCGGCACCCGGACGGCAAGGGACTCGGGGCGTCCGTCGTACTCCTCGGGCAGCAGGTCGAACACCTGGTGGGCCTGGGCGTCCATGTGGAACAGGCCCGTGTCCAGGTCCCAGTCGAAGGTGCCCATGCGGTTGAGCGCCAGGATCGGATCCGGGTGGGCGGGCCAGTCCTCCGGGAGTGACACGGCACTCGCTCCCCGAACTGCCATGCGCCCACCTTGCCAGGATTTATCCGATTCTTCGACCTCTTCCTCCGGCCGTCTCCCGGCCGTGAGCGCCCGCTGCCGAACCGGCTCAGCCGCCGGAGAGGTCCGCGGTGACACCGCCGTCCGCCGCGTCGGGGACCCCGCTGGACCGGCCGTCCGGTGGCCCGTCCGGGATCGGTCCGCCGCGCTCGGGCGGGCCGGTTGCGTCCGGTGGGCGCGTCCGGTGCCGTGAGGGTGGCGGCCCTTATCCGACTCTTCGACCTCTTCCTCCGGCCGTCTCCCGGCCGTGAGCGCCCCAACCGGCTCAGCCGCCGGAGAGGTCCGCGGTGACACCGCCGTCCGCCGCGTCGGGGACCCCACTGGACCGGCCGTCCGGCGGGCCCTCCGGGATCGGTCCGCCGCGCTCGGGCGGGCCGGTCCCGTCCGGTGGGCCGAAGCCGTAGAGCGGGTCCTGGCTGCCGGGGGCGTCCGGGACGAGACCGAGGGACGACGGGCTCGGATCGGCCGTACCGGGAACCGGGGCGCCCCGTCCGGCGGGCGTGTCCGCTGCCGAACCGGCTCAGCCGCCGGAGAGGTCCGCGGTGACACCGCCGTCCGTCGCGTCGGGGACCCCGCTGGACCGGCCGTCCGGCGGGCCGTCCGGCATCGGTTCGCCGCGCTCGGGCGGGCCGGTTGCGTCCGGTGGGCCGAAGCCGTAGGGCGGGTCCTGGCTGCCGGGGGCGTCCGGGACGAGACCGAGGGACGACGGGCTCGGATCGGCCGCACCGGGGACCGGGGCGCCCCGTCCGGCGGGCGTGTCCGGTGCCGTGAGGGGGGCGGCCGACGACTGTCCGCCGCTCGGCCCAGGGGACGTTCCCGGCCCGCTCCGCTGCGGACTGGGCAGGGTGTACGGCGGTGCGGTGCCGGGGGAGGCGGTGTCCACCGGGTCGGGGTCGGGGTCGCCGTCGGGCGGGGCGGTGGCCCAGTCGGGCGCGGGGACGACCCGGTCGTGGCGTACGTCGTCGCCGATGCGGCGCTCGATCCAGGTGCGTGTCTCGGCGTTGACGATCGTGATGCTGGCGACCGCCCGGGGCGCGGGTGTCACCGCGATCACCCGGCCCGGACGGTAGCCGGACCATGCGCTGCCACGGGCGCTGAAGCCGGCGGTCGGCGCGGGCGACCCCAGAGGGTTGCCGCAGGCGCAGCGCACCCGGGGCAGCCCGCGGTCGTCGACGAGGACCGCGGTGCCGGCCTGGAGGACGGCCTGGTAATCGACCGCCTGCCCGCCGCGGTAGCCGTGGTCGGTGACCCGGGTGTCGGCGCGCAGCGTCACCGGGGCCAGGCCGCGCAGATAGCCGGGAACGCCGCTCGCGGAGACACCGGACGCGCGGGCGAAGGCGTCACCCTTGGCCCGGTCCGCCGTCAGATACCCGATCTGCCGTTCGACGTCACAGCCGGCGACGCGGGCGGTACCGCCGTAGAGGCCGGGCGTCGCGCCGGACAGGACGCGCATGGGGCGCGGGGGTACGGCGACCAGCCCGGCGGCCAGTGCCGGCGGGGAGGATCCGGCGACGGGCGGTCCGGCGGCCGTGGGCTCGACCGCACCGGCAAGCGGCGACGCGGTCGGGGCGGCGCTCCCGGTGCCGGACACCGTCGGCGCGGTGACCGTGGAACCGGTGAAAGGGTTAGGCCCTTGCACCGCGGCGGGCAGGAGATAGACCTCCTCGCCCATCCGGGCCTCCTTGACGCCGAGGCGGGCGCAGCCGGCGACGAGGAGCGCCACCGAGAGAGCGCAGGCCATGACGATGGATCCGGTGGATATCCGCACCGTACACTCCGCATCACTGTGGGTGAATTCCCCCCATTGTTTGCATCGCGCCCGATTGGCTGGCAACTCGGGCGCAGGACATGATGAAGGCGACACCGGCGGTCCAGCCGCGACGAAGGGCGCGCACAGCCGTGAACTGGTTCACCGCTCCCGACTACTGGCTGACCCGGCTGGTCTTCCAGCGGGCTCTGGCCGCCGTATACCTGGTGGCTTTCCTGACGGCGGCCCTGCAGTTCCGGGCGCTGCTGGGCGAGCGCGGCATGCTGCCGATCCCCCGGTTCGTGGCGCGGATCCCCTTCAAACGGGCGCCGAGCGTGTTCCATCTGCACTACTCCGACCGCTTCTTCGCGGGGTGCGCCTGGGCCGGTGCCGCGGTGTCGGCGGCGCTGCTCGCCGGCGCGGACTCCCTGCTGCCGCTGTGGGCCGGGATCCTGCTGTGGCTGGTGCCCTGGGCGCTGTATCTGTCGATCGTGAACGTGGGCCAGACGTGGTACGCGTTCGGCTGGGAGTCGCTGCTGCTGGAGACGGGCTTCCTGGCCGCGTTCCTCGGCAACGACGAGGTGGCGCCGCCGATCGTCGTGCTGTTCCTGCTGCGCTGGATCCTGTTCCGGGTCGAGTTCGGCGCCGGGCTGATCAAGATGCGCGGCGACGCCTGCTGGCGGAAGCTGACCTGTCTCGACTACCACCACGAGACACAGCCGATGCCGGGCCCGCTGAGCTGGTTCTTCCACCATCTGCCGAAGCCGCTGCACCGGGTGGAGGTGGCCGCCAACCATGTCACCCAACTGGTCGTACCGGTGCTGCTGTGCACCCCGCAGCCGATCGCCTCGGCCGCCGCCGCCCTGATGATCGTCACCCAGCTGTGGCTGGTGCTGTCCGGCAACTTCTCCTGGCTGAACTGGATCACCATCGTGCTGGCCCTGTCCGCGCTGCGGATCCCCGCGTCCGCGCCCGTGGTGCCGGCGGCGCCGCTGTGGTACGAGGTCCTGGTGCTCGCGGTCGCCGCGCTGCTGCTCTTCCTGAGCTACCGCCCGGTGGTCAACATGATCTCCCGCCGGCAGGTCATGAACCGCTCCTTCGACCCGCTGCACCTGGTGAACACCTACGGCGCGTTCGGCAGCGTGAGCCGGATCCGCTACGAGGTGGTGGTCGAGGGCACGCTGGACGACGTACCGCGCGAGGACTCGGACTGGCGGGAGTACGAGTTCCGCGGCAAACCGGGCGACACCCGGCACTGGCCCCGCCAGTTCGCCCCCTACCATCTGCGCCTGGACTGGCTGATGTGGTTCGCGGCGCTGTCCCCGGGCTATGCGGGTGAATGGTTCGGGGGTCTGGTGGAACGCCTGCTGGAGAACGACCGCGACACCCTGCGTCTGCTGCGCCGCTCCCCCTTCCCGCCGGGCACCCCGCCCCGGTATGTCCGCGCCCGCCTCTTCCGTTACCGCTACACCACCTGGCGGGAGCTGCGGGACAGCGGGGCGTGCTGGGAGCGGACGTACGTCCGGGAGTACCTGCCACCGACACGGCTGGCGGAGGTGGCCGGGCGGTCGTGAGCGGCCGGGCCCTCCGACGGCAGGCTCCGGCCCCGGGGGGTCGGCCCGAGGGCTCGGCCTACGGCTCCTTTCGGTTCTCCGGGGGAGCCGGGTACGACCGGGTCCGGTAGCGGCCGCGGAACTCGGCCAGCAGTTCCTCGGTGGCCTCGGCCCCGGCGCTCACGGCGGCGTGCACGTCGCGGAAGTAGTTTTCGTACCCGGCCGGGGTGAACAGGCACAGTGCGCGTGCCGGGACCGGGCCGGCATTGCGGAAACCGTGCGGGGTGCCGCGGGTGGCGGCGAGCAGGTGACCGGGGCCGGCCGTCACCTCGCCCTCGCCGGTGTGGAGCGTCAACTCGCCTTCGAGTAGGTAGAAGTACTCGTCGTGTGCATCGTGCACGTGTGGCCTGGCGCCGATGGTGCCGGGGGCGAGGCTGAACTCCTCGAAGGCGAAGCGCCCGCCGGTGTGCTCGCCGGTGAGCCGGAAGAAGTGCGCGACGCCGGCGACGTCGATGTGTTCACCCTCCTCGGGGGCGCGCAGCAACGGAGCGGCGGGCGAGCGGTGCTGATCATCGGTCATGTCGGCAATTGTGTGGTACGGGTCGCCGGGGCGGCCGTCGCCCACGCCGTGGGTCACAGACCGTAGACGGCCGTGGCGGTGCCCTCGAAGAGGGCATGGCGGTCCGCGTCGCCGAGGTCCGCGGTCAGCTCGGTCATGGCGGTGAGCACTTCGGTGTAGGTGGCGGCCAGTGTGCACACCGGCCAGTCGGAGCCGAACATCAGCCGGTCGGGGCCGAAGGCCTCCAGTGCCGTGTCCGTGTACGGCCGTAGGCCGGCCGTCGTCCAGGAGGCGTGGTCGGCCTCGGTGACCAGGCCGGATAGTTTGGCGACGGTGTTGGGAAGGGCGGCGAGTGCGCGCAGGGCGGACGCCCAGGGGTCGCATTCTCCCGTGGCGATCGGCGGCTTGCCCAAGTGGTCGAGGACGAACGGCAGTTGCGGCAGCAGTGCGGCGGCCTCCGCGCAGGCCGGGAGCTGGTGGGGCAGCACGACCAGGTCGTACGCGAGCCCCGCGGTCGCCACGGCCGCGAGGCCGCGCTGTACGTCCTTGCGCAGCAGCCACCGCGGGTCCGGCTCGCCCTGGACCTGGTGCCGGATGCCCTTCAGGAAGGAGCCCCCGGGGAGTTCGCGCAGCCGGGACAGTTCGTCGGCGATGTCGGGGCGGGTGAGGTCGGTCCAGCCCACGACCCCGGCGACGAGGTCGTGTCCGGCCGCGAGCGCGAGGAACTCGGGCGTCTCCTCGGCGACGGTGACCGTCTGGACGAGGACCGTGCGGTCCACTCCGGCCGCGCGGGCCTCCGGCTCCAGGTCGGCGAGGCCGAAGGTCCGGCGCAGGGGCTCAAGTTCGGGCCCCTTGATCCAGTCCTGGTCGCGGACGGACAGGTCCCAGACGTGGTGGTGGGCGTCGACGGTCACGGCAGCTCCCGGACGTGGTGGTGGGCGCCGGCGCTCATGGCAGCTCCCAGACGACGGGCAGCCCGGCGTCCGCGCCCTCGCTGGAGTAGTCGTGCACGACGTCGAGCAGTTCGGCCATGCGGGCCTGCCAGGCCACGTTGACCGGCAGCTGTTCCAGTTCGGCGAGCAGGCGGGCGTAGTCGGCGCACTCCAGCAGATGGAACAGGTCGGTGCCGCTGCGCCAGATGGTCCAAGAGGTGACACCGGCGGCACGGATGGCGCGGGTCAGTTCCTCCGGGACCTCGCGATGGGCCGCCTCGTACTCGGCGATCCTGTCGGCGCGGACCTTGGTGTGCAGGGCGACTCTCATGACCGGCCCTCCTCTCGGGGCAGCAGGCCGGACTCCCGCAGTTCCCGCCAGAACTGCGCCGGGACGGTGGAGGCGAACTGGTCGGCGCAGTCGTGGACTTCGGGCGCGGAGCGGGGTCCGGGCAGGACACTGGCGACGGCCGGGTGGGCGGAGGCGAAGGCCAGCGCGGCGGCACGCAGGGTGGTGCCGTGCCGCTCGGCGACCGCCTTCACGCGCAGGACCCGATCCAGCAACTCCGGGGGGACACGGCTGTAGTCGTACGTCGATTCGGGCGTCGGGTCCGCCAGCAGACCCGAGTTGAAGACGCCGCCGAGGACCACCGACACTCCGTGCTCGGCAGCCGTGGGCAGCAGTTCGGCGCCGGCGCTCTGGTCGAGCAGGGTGTAGCGGCCCGCGCACAGGACCACGTCCACGTCGGTGTCGCGGACGAACCGGGTGAGCATCGCGGTCTGGTTCATGCCGGCACCGATCGCGCCGACGACGCCCTCGGCGCGCAGCTTCTCCAGGGCCGGGTAGCCCTCACGGAAGGCCTGCTCGGCGTGGTCGTCGGGGTCGTGCAGGTACACGATGTCGACGCGGTCCAGGCCGAGACGGTCCAGGCTCGCCTCCAGGGTGCGGCGGACGCCGTCGGCGCTGAAGTCCCACACCCGGCGGTGGGTGTCGGGTACGGCGAAGCCGTGCGCCAGGTCGTCGCCCGTGCCGGCGGCGGGTTCCAGGCGGCGGCCGACCTTGGTGGAGACGGTGAAGCGGGCGCGGTCGTACGCGCGCAGGGCCGCGCCGAGCCGGCGTTCGGACAGCCCGAGCCCGTAGTGCGGGGCGGTGTCGAAGTACCGGATGCCGCGCTGCCAGGCGGCCCGTACGGCCTCCCGCGCCTGCTCCTCGTCCACCGGGCGGTAGAGGTTGCCGAGTGTCGCCGCGCCGAAGCCGAGCGGGGTGACCTCGACTTGGCTGCGGCCGAGTCGCGTCACCGGCCCACCGGCCGCAGCCTGAGGCCCTGCATGCCGCCGTCGACGGCGAGGGCGGTGCCGGTGGTGGCGCCGGACAGCGGACTGGCCAGGTAGGCGATGGCACCGGCGACTTCGACGGCGGAGACCAGCCGGCCGGTGGGCTGGCGGGCCTGAAGGGCGGCGCGTTCGGCGGCCGGGTCGGGGGCCGCGTCGAGCAGCCGTCCGATCCACGGGGTGTCCGCCGTACCGGGGTTGACGCAGTTGACGCGGATGCCCTCGCGGACGTGGTCGGCGGCCATGGCGAGGGTCAGGGAGTACACGGCGCCCTTGGTGGCGCTGTACAGGGCGCGCTGGGGCAGTCCGGCGGTGGCCGCGATGGAGCAGGTGTTGACGATCGCGGCGTGGTCCGAGCGGCGCAGGTGCGGCAGGGCGGCGCGGGCGGTGCGGACCATGCCGAGGACGTTGACGTCGAAGACGCGTTGCCACTCGGCGTCGTCGTTGTCCTCGACCGTGCCCTGGGCGCCGATCCCGGCGTTGTTGACCAGGACGTCCAGCCCGCCGAGGTCCTCGGCCGCCCGCTCGACGGCCAGGCGGACGGAGGCGTCGTCGGTCACGTCGGCGCGGTAGGCGAGGAGCGGCTTGTCGGCGTCCGCCGGGTCCCGGTCGAGGACGGCGACCCGTGCACCTCGGGCGGCGAGCAGATCGGCGGTGGCCCGGCCGATGCCGGAGGCGCCACCGGTGACCAGGGCCTTCAGGCCCTCGAAGTCGCTCATGCGGCATGTCCCTTCTGGGTCTCGGGGTCGGCGGCCCAGTAGGTGCCGCCGGGGAAGGTGTACCGCGCGATCGACTCGGGGCGCAGGGCGGCGGAGAAGCCGGGCGCGGTGGGTGCGGCGTAGTGGCCGTCGTGGATGACGACGGGCGTGACGAAGTGCTCGTGGAGGTGGTCGACGTACTCGATGACCCGGTCCTCGGTGGTGCCCGAGACGGCCAGGTAGTCGAACATCGACAGGTGCTGGACGAGTTCGCACAGGCCGACGCCGCCCGCGTGCGGGCAGACGGGCACGCCGAACTTGGCGGCGAGCAGCAGGATGGCGAGGTTCTCGTTGACGCCGGCGACGCGGGCCGCGTCGATCTGGACGATGTCGAGGGCGCCCGCCTGGAGGAGCTGCTTGAACATGATCCGGTTGTGCACGTGTTCGCCGGTGGCGACCTTCACCGGGGCGACCGCGCGGCGGATCGTGGCATGGCCGAGGACGTCGTCGGGGCTCGTGGGCTCCTCGATCCAGTACGGGTCGAACTCGGCGAGGGCCTTGGTCCAGCGGATAGCCTCGTCCACGTTCCAGCGCTGGTTGGCGTCGACGGCGAGCCGGATATCCGGTCCGACGACCGCGCGGGCGACCCGGCAGCGCCGGATGTCGTCGTCGAGGTCGGCGCCGACCTTCAGCTTGATCTGTGTGAAGCCGTCGGCGACGGCCTGCGCGGCGAGCCGGCCGAGCTTGTCGTCGTCGTAGCCGAGCCAGCCCGGGGAGGTGGTGTAGGCGGGGTAGCCGCGCTCCAGCAGCCGTACCCGGCGCTCCCCCGCTCCCTCCCTCCCCCGCCTCAGCAGGCCGAGGGCCTCGGCGGGGGTGAGCGCGTCCGCGATGTACCGGAAGTCGATCTGCCCGACCAGCCACTCGGGTTCCGCGTCGGCGAGGAGCTGCCACAGCGGCTTTCCGGCGCGGCGGGCGGCGAGGTCCCAGACGGCGTTGACGACGGCCCCGACCGCCATGTGCATCACGCCCTTCTCGGGGCCGAGCCAGCGCAGCTGGCTGTCGCCGATCAGGTCCCGGAAGAGCGAGCCGGGGTCGGCGCACAGCTCGGCCACGTCGCGGCCGAGCACATGGTCCCGCAGCGCGTCGATCGCGGCGACCTGGACGTCGTTGCCCCGCCCGATGGTGAAGACGAACCCGTGGCCCTCGTGCCCGTCGGCGGCGTCGGTGCGCAGCACGACGTAGGCCGCCGAGTAGTCGGGGTCCGGGTTCATCGCGTCGGAGCCGTCCAGCTCGCGCGAGGTGGGGAAACGGATGTCGTGGGTGTCGACCGCGATGACGCGGGCGGGTGCCTGGGACACTGAAGTCCTTTCGGTCGTCGGGCACTTGACGGCTGGGTCAGTCCTGGGCGCGGCCCGTCGTGACGCGCGCGATCACGAGGGCGACGAGGATGATCCCGCCGTAGATGGCCTGGATCCAGAACGACGGGACCTGGGCGAGGGTGAGCAGGTTCTGCACGACGCCGAGGAGCAGGACACCGGTCAGGGCGCCGAACATGGTGCCCTTGCCGCCGTCCAGGCTGATGCCGCCGATCACCGCGGCCGCGAACACCGTGAAGATCATGTTCTGGCCCTGGTTGGCGCTGATCGCGCCGACGTACCCGGTCTGCAGCAGCCCGCCGAGCGAGGCGAGCACGCCCGCGACGACGTACACCCCGAGCATGACCCGGTCCACCCGGACTCCGGCCGCGCGGGCGGCGTCGGCGTTGCCGCCGATCGCGTACAGGGCGCGACCGGTGCGGTGGTACTTCAGCACGAACCCGGCGACGGCGAAGGCGAGGGCGGCGAGCCACACCGACAGCGGCACGTTGAGGAAGGTGGTGGTGGCCAGGGAGTAGAAGCTGTCGGGCATGCCGAACAGCGTCTTGCCCTTGGTGGCGCCGACCAGCAGACCGCGCAGCACGATGAGCATCGCGAGCGTCACGATGAACGCGTTGAGCCGGAACTTCACGACGAGGACGCCGTTGAAGGCGCCGATGACCGCGCCGACCACCGGGATCGCGAGCAGGGCGAGTCCGGCCGGGAAGCCGGTGCCCCAGCCGGACTGGCCCGTGGGCAGCACCAGCAGGGCGCCGACGGCCGGCGCGATGCCGACCACCGACTCCAGGGAGAGGTCGAACTTGCCGGTGATCAGCACAAGGGACTCGGCGAGCACGACCATGGCGAGCGCGGCGGAGGCGCCGAGGATCGAGATGAGGTTCCGCTCGGTCAGGAACGAGTCGTTGACCACCGCGCCCAGCACCATGAGCAGCAACAGGGCGGGAACGAGGGCGAGTTCGCGGGCGCGGCGGAGCAGGACGGTCCTGGCCGACCGGGCGTCCGGGGACTTCGGGGGTGCGAGCGGCGGGGCGGCCCGGGTGTCAGCCATCGTGGTCAACTCCTTCGATGGAGGCGATCAGCTCGTGGTCGCGCCAGCCGGCCGGGTGCTCGGCGACGACACGGCCGTGGAAGAGGACGAGGACGCGGTCGCAGCGGCGCAGGTCGTCGAGTTCGTCGGAGACGACGAGGACGGCGGTGCCGTCCTCGCGGGCGCTGTCCATGCGGGCCAGCAGTGACTCCTTGGACTTCACGTCGACGCCGGCGGTGGGGTTGATCAGCACCAGCAGGCGCGGGTCGGAGGCGAGGGCGCGGGCCATCACCACCTTCTGGGCGTTGCCGCCGGACAGGTCGGACACCGGCTGGTCGGGGCCCTCGGCATGGATGTCGAGGCGGTCGATCAGCTCGGCGGCGAAGCGGCGCCGTGCGTCCGGGGCGACGAATCCGGCCCGGCCCAGCCGCTCCAGCACGCTCAGCGTGGCGTTGTCGCCGATGCTCATGCCGGACACCAGTCCCTGCTCGTGCCGGTCGCGCGGCACACAGCCGACCCCGGCCCGCAGGGCGGCCCGTACGTCCCCGAACGGCAGCCGTTCGCCGTCCACTTCGGCGGTGCCGCCGGTCGGGGTGTGCAGTCCGGCGAAGGACTCGGCGAGCTCGGTCTTGCCGCTGCCGCTGGAGCCGGCGAGTCCGACGACCTCACCGCGGCGGACGGTGAGATCGACCTCCTCGTACGCCGGTGAGGTGAGCCCGTGTGCCTCCAGCAGGACGGGGGCGCCGTCGTCCGCCGCCCTGCCCCGTGCGGCCTGTTCGGCGACCGACTCCCCCGCCATGGCCTCCACCAGCGCCGCCTTCGGCAGGTCGGCGACGGGGGCGGTGGTGATCCAGCGGGCGTCGCGCAGCACGGTGACCGTCTGGCACACCTCGTACACCTCCTGGAGGTGGTGCGAGATGAACAGGAAGGTGACGCCGGAGTCCTGCAGGGAGCGCATGCGGGTGAACAGCCGCTCGATCTCCCGGTTGTCGAGCTGGGCGGTGGGCTCGTCCAGCACGATGAACCGGGCGCCGAAGCTCAGCGCCCTCGCGATCTCCACCATCTGCCGGTCCTCCACCCTGAGGTCGGCCGTGCGCGCCTCGGGATCGACGCGCACGTCCCAGGTGTCGAGGAGTTCGGCGGCCTGCCGGCGCAGCCGGCGCCAGCTGATGACGCCGCGGCCGGTCGGCTGCCGGTTGAGGAACAGGTTCTCCGCGACCGTCAGCTCCGGGACGACCGTGGGCTTCTGGTAGACGCAGGCGACCCTGCGGCGCCAGGCGTCCCGGTCGGCGAGCGGGGGAGCCGGCTGGCCGTCGAAGCGGACCGTGCCCGCGTCCGGGGCCTGCAGGCCGGTGAGGACGTTGACGAGGGTGGACTTGCCGGCGCCGTTGCGGCCGACCAGCGCGTGGGACTCGCCGGGCAGGACGGTGAGCCGGCCGTCGGCGAGGGCGACGGTGGGGCCGTACCGTTTGACGATGCCCTCGGCTTCCACAAGCGGTGTGCTCATTTGACCGTGTTGCCCCACAGCTTGGGGTCGTCGACGTTGGCCTTGGTGACCAGCGGTGCGGGCAGCTGGTCCTCCAGGATCCCGCTGGGCAGCCTGACGATCACAGAGCCGTGGTCGGTGGGCCCGGGCTTGAACGTCTTCCCCGCCATCGCCGCCTTGATGTAGTACAGGCCGTACTTGGCGTAGGCGTCGGCCGGCTGGGAGACCGTGGCGTCGATCTGGCCCTTGCGGATGGCGTCGTACTCCTGGGGGATGCCGTCGTTGGAGACGATCGCGATGTGGCCCTTCTGCCCGGTCGGCTTCAGCATGCCCTTGGACTTCAGGGTCTGCAGGGTGGGCGCCAGGTAGACGCCGCCCGCCTGCAGGTAGATGCCCTTGATGTCCGGGTTGGCGTTGAGGAGTGTGTCCAGCTTGGCGGCGGCGGTGTCGGACTCCCACTTGGCGGGGATCTCCAGCACCTTGAGCTTCGGGTACTTCTTCTTCACGCAGGACCGGAAGGCCTCGGAGCGGTCGCGGCCGTTGACCGAGGCGAGGTCGCCCATGATCTGTACGACCTTGCCGCTGCTGACGTGCTGTCCGAGGTAGTCGCAGGCCTTCTCGCCGTAGGCCACGTTGTCGGCGCGCACCACCATGGCGACCTTGCCCTTGTCGGGCGCGACGTCCACGGCGACCACCGGCACGCCCTTGCGCTCGGCCTGGTCGAGTCCGGCCTGGATGGCGGCGCTGTCCAGCGGCGCGACGACCAACCCCTTGACGCCCTGGGTGAGTTCGTTGTCGATGTCGGTGATCTGCTGCGACGGGTCGCTGTTGGAGTTGACCGTCTTCAGCACCTCGACGCCCTCGGACTTGGCCATCTTGGGCACGTAGTCGTTGTACGACTGCCAGAACGGCGAGGTCAGCAGCGGCAGGATCACGCCGACCTTGCCGGTGCCGCCGCTGCCCGCGCCGGCGGTGTCCTTGGTGCTGCCGCAGGCGGCGAGCATGAGCGAGGCACCGGCGGCCAGAGCCACCGCGCCGATGATCCGGGACCTGCTGCGCTTCCTGACAGTGCTGGCGGGCATCTCGCGGCTCCTCGTCGAGGGTGTTCGAGCAGACGCCGCATATTTATCAGACCAATCAGCCGAGTCAATACCCTCGTGCAGGGAAAATTCGAGGATTCAGGGCGTAGTGGTCGGACCACTTGGCTGGTTAGACTGCGGCGCACCGGGGGGAAGGAGGAGCGGCGTGGACGAGGAAGAGGTGCCGCAGAAGGGCACGGTGACGCAGCGCGCCATCGAGGAGATCAAGGCGATGATCGCCGAGGGCCGGCTGGAGCCCGGCCAGCGGCTGCCCACCGAGCGGGACCTGGCGGCCCGGCTGGGCATCTCCCGCAGCTCGATGCGGGAGGCGATCCGCGCCCTGACCGTGATGGGCGTCCTGGAGGCCCGGCACGGCTCCGGGATCTACGTCACCGCACTGGAGGCCGGCGACCTGCTGGAGACCTTCGGGGTGGTCGCGGACCTGTCCCGGGGCCCGCGCCTGGTGGAACTCCTCGAAGTCCGCCGGATCCTGGAGTCGACGGCGACCGCGCTGGCCGCCGCGCGCATCACCGACAGCCAACTCGCCGCCGTCGAGAAGCACTTGGCGGCGATGAACGCCACCGACGACCCCGAGGAGATCCTCGCCCACGACCTCGCCTTCCACCGCGAGATCGCCGCGGCCGCCGGCAACGAGACCATGGCCGCCATCCTGGAGGGCCTGTCCTCCCGCACCTTCCGCGCCCGCGTCTGGCGCGGCTACCAGGAGGAAGGCGCCTTCGCCCGCACCCGCCGCGAACACGCCGCCATCCACCGCGCCCTCGCCGCCCGCGACCCGGAGGCGGCACGGGCGGCGGCGGCGGCCCACGTCGGCGAGGTGGAGGAGTGGCTGCGGGCACAACTCGGCGGGCAGGACGGCAGCGGGCCTGCCAGACTGCCGGGCTGATCGTCAGACGCGCGCGGAGCCGACACCCCCCGCTTTCCCGGCCTCGCGACCCAGGTGGAGCACTGGTTCGCCGATGGTGGACGCCCCGGCTCCACCGTGCCGTGGACCGGCGCATCCGCCGGTCGACAGCGCTCGTCGCCGCCACGGCGGGACCCGTGGTGCTCCACCCGACCGGGGCCGCCGCGCGCGGCCTGGTGCCGGGCGCGACGGCCGACCTGGCGGGCTTCGCGGGCAGCCCCTGGCTGCTGCCAGGCACCGACGTCGCCTGCCACGACATGGCCCCACGGGCGTGCGGCACCGCCGGTTCACGCTCCGGTCGGTGGGCACCGCGAGCGACTTCGCCGTGCTGTGCGCCATGTCCTCGACCGACCTGGCGCACCTCGCCGAGATCAGGGGACCGGCCCTGAAGAGGCCGACGCGGTGCCCGTGCGCGTCCCCGTCAGGCGCGGCGCAGCCTGAGCGTCACCAGCTCGAAGGGCCGCAGGCGTACGGTGATCCGGTCGCCGTCGCGCTGCGGCGGCTCGGCGTCGCCGGTCGGCCGTTCCAGCAGGTCCGTCGCCGTGACGTCCGCGACCTCGAAGCCGGCCGTGAGGGTGGCCCGGGCCCGGCCGCCGTGGGCCTCGTGGAAGCGGACCACCACGTCCCCGCTGCCGTCGTCGGCGAGTTTCACGGCCGTGATCACGACGGCGTCGTCGTCGACGGTGACCAGCGGGGCGACCACATGGGCGCCGGTGACGTGCCGTTCGGGCAGGTTGACCCGCCAGCCCTCGCGGACCGCGTCGGCGATCGAGGCGCCCGGGACGAGAGCGTGCCGGAAGCGGTGGACGCCTTGGTCGGTCTCGGGGTCGGGGAAGCGCGGGGCACGCAGGAGGGAGACGCGCACCGTGGTCGTCGTACCGCGGTCGCCGTCGGTGCGCACCGTGCGGGTCACGTCGTGGCCGTACGTCGAGTCGTTGACGACCGCGACGCCCCAGCCGGGCTCCTCCAGGTGCACGAAGCGGTGGTTGCACGCCTCGAACTTGGCGGCCTCCCAGGAGGTGTTGGTGTGCGTGGGGCGGAAGACGTGCCCGAACTGGGTCTCGGACGCGTACCGTTCGGCGTGCAGGTCGAGGGGGAAGGCCAGCTTGAGGAACTTCTCCGTCTCGTGCCAGTCGACCTCGGTGTCGATGAGCAGCCTCCGCTCCCCGGGCGGCAGCGTCAGCACCTGGGTGACCCGGGAGGCGCCGAAGCTCCGTACGATCCGCACCGACGCGCCGTCCTCGCCGGCCTCCACCGACTCCGCGTCGGTGAGGTCGGTGACGGTGTTGCGGTAGAAGGAGTCGACGTCCCAGGCGTCCCACATGTTCGGGAAGTCCGGGTGGAGTTGGAGCAGGTTGGCGGCCCGGCCGGGGGCGATGGTCTCGCGGTCGGCGCCGAGGTCGTACGCGGAGACGACGAGGCCGTGGGCGTCGATCTCGATGCGGAGCAGCCCGTTGCCCAGGACGTGACCGCCCGCGGCGCGGGGGGACACCTGCGTCCCCTGCGGCAGGGCCGGCGCCCCGGCACCTCCGGCGGGAACACCGTGACGGCTGTGCGGGGCCGCGTTGAAGACCAGGTGCCGGGCCCCCTCCCCCGCCAGGGCGCGCTGCGCCGCACCGGTGATCCCCTCCAGCTCCCCGGCGATCCGCTCGTACGTCGCCCGTGCCTCCCGGTGCACCCAGGCGATGGACGAGCCGGGCAGGATGTCGTGGAACTGGTGCAGCAGGACCGTCTTCCAGATCCGGTCCAGCTCCTCGTAGGGGTAGCGGAATCCGGTGCGCACGGCCGCGGTGGCCGCCCACAGCTCGGCCTCCCGCAGCAGGTGTTCGCTGCGCCGGTTGCCCTGCTTGGTCTTCGCCTGGCTGGTGAGGGTGGCCCGGTGCAGTTCGAGGTACAACTCACCGACCCAGACCGGTGGTTCGGGGTACTCCGCCTCGGCCTTCTCGAAGAAGGCGCGGGGTGTCTCCCAGACGACGGTGGCCGAGCCTTCGAGGTCGCGCAGCCGGGCCGCCTTGGCGACCATCTCGCGGGTGGTGCCGCCGCCTCCGTCGCCCCAGCCGGTGGGCGCGAGGGAGTGCCGGGCCCGGCCCTTGTCCTTGAAGTTCCGTGCCGCGTGGGCGATCTCGGCGCCCTTCATGGAGCAGTTGTAGGTGTCGACGGGCGGGAAGTGGGTGAAGATCCGGGTGCCGTCGATGCCCTCCCACCGGAAGGTGTGGTGCGGGAACGTGTTCGTCTGCGACCACGAGATCTTCTGGGTCAGCAGCCACTTGGACCCGGCGGCCCTGATGATCTGCGGGAGTCCGGCGGCGAAGCCGAAGGTGTCGGGCAGCCAGGCCTCCTCGTTCTCGATGCCGAACTCGTCGAGGAAGAACCGCTTGCCGTGCACGAACTGCCGGGCCATCGCCTCCGAGCCGGGCATGTTGGTGTCGGACTCGACCCACATCCCGCCGGCGGGCACGAACCGCCCCTCCGCCACGGCCTTCTTCACCCGCGCCCACACCTCGGGCCGGTGCTCCTTCACCCAGGCCCACTGCTGTGCCTGGGACATGGCGAAGACGAACTCCGGCTCGTCCTCGATCAGCGCGGTCATGTTGGAGGCCGTACGGGCCACCTTGCGGACCGTCTCCCTGAGCGGCCACAGCCAGGCCGAGTCGATGTGCGCGTGCCCGACGGCGCTGATCCGGTGCGCGGACGGTACGGCCGGGGCCGCCAGCACACCGGTGAGCTCGGCGCGGGCCCGGTCGGCCGTGCCGTTCACGTCCTGGAGGTCGACGGCGTCCAGGGCCCGCTCCACGGCGCGCAGGACGTCGTGCCGGCGCGCGGAGTCCACGGGCAGCTCGGCCATCAGCTCCCCGAGCACCTCCAGGTCCATGACCAGCTGCCCCACCGGCTCGTCGAAGACGGCGAGGTCCATGCGGGTGAGCGTGTACTGCGGCTCGCGTCCGGCGGTGTCCTTGTCGCCGAGCCGCGTGGGCCGGAAGGGGTGGTAGTCGAGGATGACCGGGTTGGAGGCGGCCTCGATGTGCAGGACCACCTCCTCGCCGCCCGCCACCGGGGCACCGATCCGCACCCACTGGTTGCGGGGGTTGAGGCCCTTCACCGGGGTGCCGTCGGGCCGGTAGACCAGGCCCTCGCACTGGAAGCCGGGCATGTTCTCGTCGAAGCCCAGGTCGAGCAGGGCCTCGACGGTCCTCCCGGCCCACGCCTCGGGCACGGTCCCGGTCACCCGGAACCAGCTGGTGCCCCAGGGAGCACCCCAGCGGGCGCCGACCTCGATCGGCTCCGGCTCGGCGGCGAGTCCCTCCTCGACCGGCACGGGCTCGCCGGGCGCGTGCCACACCGCGACCTGCAGCGGCACGGACTCGGGGTACACGGCGGGGCGGATGCGTTCGTCGAGGACCCGCCTGAGGCGGGCTTCCACCAGAGTGCGGTCGTCATGCATGCGGGGTGCTCCCTGCGGGTTCCGGGTGATGGCGGTGGTTACCAGGGGTGGGTGACGGCGACGGGGGTCGAGGCGTTGTAGAGCTCCCCCACGGCACGCAGTTCGAATCGTGCGGCGGCCTCTCCCTGTTCGGGTCGCAGGCCGGTGAGGAAGTAGGCGCGCTGGCAGGTGCCGCCGAGGAAGCGGCGGGTGCCGTCGGAAAGGAGGCGGTGGAGCTCGTAGTGGCGGACGGCGCCGGGGGCGGCGTTCCACGCGAGCCGGAGGTCGCCACCGGTCGCGGCGGTGACGCGGGCGCCCGTGGGGGCCGCGGGGGCGGTGACGGTGTCCCGGACGGCGAGGCCGCCGAGGCGCCAGCGCACCGGGCCGTCGGCGGCGGTGAGCCGGACGCCGAGGGCGTGGATGGTGCCGGTGCCGGTGCCGGTCAGCGCGGTGAGCGGAAGTGTCACGGTCTGCCAGCCGTTGATCGACTTCACAGGGCTGCCCCTGTTGATCGAGTTCACAGGCAGATACGCGTACGGGGGTGCCGCCCCGGCCTCCCTCGGCTCGGCCGTCGCCACCGCGAGCTCGACGTTCACAGCGCCCGCGTCGGTCCGGTACGTCAGCTCGACAACCGTGTTCACGCCGACCGGCAGCCGGGTCGCGTACAGGTCCACCACGACCGGTTGATCGAGTTCACCGTCCACCAGCACACTGCTCCCGCCCCGCCAGGCATCGGCGAAGTCGAAGGAGACCGCCGGCCGCTCCCCCGCCGTGCGCACCACCCACCGCCGCGCCGGCAGCCGGTCCTGGAGCCCGAGGTGGTTCCAGGCGGCGTCCGAGGTGACGGCCCCGTCCTCGTACCAGCGCGGCCCGTGCCCCGTGTTGAACACGGTCGCGAACGGCAGCGAGGTCACCGTCGAGCGGTCCGCGACCGACACCGCCGGCGCCCGCCACGGATCGCTCGCGTCCGGCCGGGACGGGTCCAGCGACCGCCCGGTCCAGAACAGGTCGTCGGCGGCGTGGAAGTCCTCCGGAGCGCGCTGGTCGGCGGGCAGGTGGTTGCGGGTCCACTCCGGCCGGTAGAAGCCGATCGAGGTGACGTGCGGCTCACCGGACGGCACGATCGCGTCCCAGTCCACCGACGTACCGGACCCGTTCGACTCGACGTCGACTCCGGCCCACAACGCGTAGCGGTCGCGCCGGAGTTGTTCCGCCTTCGTCCCCGAGGAGGCGAGCGTGGCCGCGCTCCACCGGAAGTCCACGAACATGTCGTCGGCGGCCTGGAAGAAGGCCTGGTTCTGGCTGTTCAGCGCGCCCTGCCAGCTGACCGTGCCGTTCACGGTCATCGCGTCGTACCAGGTCACCCGCTGTCCGCGCGCCGCCCCGAGCGCCTTCAGCTCATTGACGAACCCGAGCATGGCCTGGCCCAGCGCGCTGTTCCCGCCGCCCGTCTCGGCGTTCACGAACCAGCCGTCGAAGCCGTGGGCCGCCGCGACCGCGACGAGTTGCGCGGCGAGCGGATAGTGCCCGGAGGCGTCCTTCCGCACGAGGTCCCGGGTCCACTGCAGCAGGCCTCCGTACGCCACCGGCGGCAGGAAGATGTTCCCGAGCACCGGGACGCCGTGCCGGTGGGCCGCGTCCACGATCGGCGCGTTGGGCGCGAGGATCAGGCCCTCGCCCGCCGAGCCGCCCCAGAAGACCAGCTCGTCCAGATAGGCCCAGTGGGTGAGGGCGTAGTAGTCGGCGGTGGCCGAGCCCTGGGAGGGGTTGGCGGACGTCGGCCCGAAGGAGACCAGGGCCTGGATGCGGGCCTCGCCGGAGCGGGCCGTGGTGTTCGCCGGGGTCGGGGTGAAGCGGGCGGCGAGCGGCACCGACGCGGCGTTGAAGGCGAGGTCGGGGTCGTCGGCCGCGCGCCAGCTCTTCAGGCTGCGCCAGGTGATGCCGGGGCCCGGGCTGCCGGCGGGGAGCGAGTCCGGGTACCAGTAGGAGGCGTACGGCGGGGTCGCGGCGGCTTTCGGGCGGGCGGCCGCGAAGGCGGGCAGCGGGAACAGGCCGGCGGCGGCGCCGGCGATCAGGACGGTACGTCTGCTGGGGTTCACGAGCGGGTGCCTCCGTGTGGGGTGGGGAGTACCTGATCGGGAGTGACGACCTCGGTGATGCCCCGCGCGGCGAGGTGGTCCTTGTCGTCCGCGCGGGTGTCGAGGACGGTGGTGGGGCGGGCGCCGTCGGCGACGAGCCGGAAGAAGGCGTCGAAGACGGCTCCGCCGGGGGCACAGCGGGAGCGGCGGCCTGGATCGTCGGGCACGACGAGGGCCGTGGTGCGGGGGGCGGGGGCCGGGTGCGGCCGGTGGGCCGCCTCGGCCAGCACGCGGGCGATGTCCTTGGGCTCGCGGTCGTTGGTGAACAGGCCGAGTCCGTATTCGAGTTCGGGGAAGTCGGCGAGGTCGCGCGAGACGTCGTAGGAGCACCACCAGGTGACGCCCCACAGGTCGGGACAGTCCAGGACGTTGCCGATGGTCGCCTCCGCGAAGGCGGCGGCGTGCTCGGCGGGAACGAGCGGGGCGGGCGCGCCGACCTCCTGGAGCCAGACGGGCCGGTGCGGCTCCCCGGCCCAGGCCTTGCTCAGCTCCACCAGGTAGGCGGCGTGGTGTTCGGCAGGCACGGAGGTACGGCCGTGGCGCTGGGCGGTGCCGTTGAACACCCAGGAGTGCACGGCGGTCGCGTCGCCGAGCCGGGCGGAGTGGCCGGGGGTGAAGGGCTGGTCGTCCTGGTACCAGGCGGCGTCGTAGGAGGCGTGCAGATGGAGCCGGTCCGGGGCGCCGTCGGCGCAGGCGTCCAGCATCCGCACCAGCCACCGTTCGGCCTGATCCGCCGTGATGCGGTCGGGGTCGGGATGCGGGCCGGCGGCGAACTGGTTGACCTCGTTGCCGACGGTCATGCCGAGGAAGTTGGGGCGGTCGGCGAGGGCGGCGGCGAGGGTGCGCAGATAGGCGGCCTGGCCCTCGACCACGTCCGGGTCGGTGAAGAGGTTGCGCCGGTGCCAGGTGCGCGTCCACGCGGGCAGGAAGTCGAAGCTGCTCAAGTGCCCCTGCAGTCCGTCGACGTTGACGTCCAGTCCGCGTTCGGCGGCGGCGTCGGCGAGGGCCACGAGCTGCTCGACGGCGCGCGGGCGGATCAGGGTCCGGTTGGGCTGGAAGTAGGGCCACAGCGGGAAGACCCGGACGTGGTCGAGGCCGAGCGCGGCGATCGCGTCGAGGTCGGCGCGCACGGAGTCCAGGTCGAAGTCGAGCCAGTGGTGGAACCACCCGACGCTCGGGGTGTAGTTGACGCCGAAGCGCACGGCAGGGTGCATGGATTGTCCTTGTAACGTACGGGGGTTCAGCCCTTGACGGCGCCCTCGCCGACCCCGCGGAAGAAGTACCGCTGGAGGCAGGCGAACAGGGCGATGAGCGGGGCCACGGCGATCACGGTGCCGGCGGCGACGAGGCGTTCGTCGTTGGCGAAGGTGCCGTGCAGGTAGTTGAGGCCGATGGTGAGGGTGAACTTGGACGGGTCGCTGAGCACGATCAGCGGCCACAGGAAGTCGTCCCAGGCGCCCATGAAGGCGAAGATCGCCACGACGGCGAGCGTTCCCTTCACCGAGGGCAGGGCGACGCGCAGGAACCGCTGCCAGGCGTTGGCGCCGTCGACGTAGGCCGCCTCCTCGATCTCGTACGGAAGGTTGCGGAAGGCGTTGCGCATCAGCAGCACGTTCATCGCGCCGATCGCGCCGGGCAGCACGACCCCGATGAGCGTGTTGTTCAGGCCGAGTTCGCGCATGGTGGTGAACTGGGCGATGACGATGCCCTCGACGGGGACGAGCATCGCCAGCACGAACACCAGGGTGGTCACGCGCCGGCCGCGAAAGCGGAGCCGGGCAAGGGCGTACCCGGCGAGCGCGGAGCCGACGCAGTTGGTGACGACGTTGGCGGTGGCGACCTTCAGGGAGTTCAGGGCGTAGTCCCAGACGGGGATGGTGTCGGCGACCCGCGTGTAGTTGTGCAGGGTCGGATGGGCGGGCAGGAAGCTGGGCGGCGAGCCGTAGATGTCCTCGGTGGGGCCCTTCAGGGAGGTGGACAGCTGCCAGAGGAACGGCCCGACGGTCAGCGCGAGGACGGCGAGCAGCAGCAGGTAGCGCCAGAGAAGCTCGCCGACGCGGACACGACGGCCGTGTTCGTCGGTGACCCGCGGTTCCTTGCGTACGGTGAGCGGCGGCTCGGGCCGTACCTTCTCCAGGACGCTCACGACTCCTCCCTCCGGTCGACGCGCAGCACCAGCAGCATGAGCGCGACGGTGACGACGAACACGACGACCGAGAGCGCGGAGGCGTAGCCGACGCGGCCGGTCAGGCCGGTGCCGGTGCGCTGGACGAGCATGACGAGGGTGGTGTCCTCGCCGGCCGGGCCGCCGCTCGGGCCGGCCATCAGGTACACCTCGGAGAACACCTTGAAGGCGGCGACCGAGGAGAGCGCGGCGACCAGCACCATGGTGGAGCGCACGGCGGGCACGGTGACCGAGAGGAAGCGGCGCACCGGGCCCGCGCCGTCGACGGCGGCGGCCTCGTGCAGTTCGCGCGGCACGTTGGCCAGCGCCGCAAGATAGATGATCATGTAGTAGCCGAGGCCCTTCCACACCGTGACGGCCATCGCGCTCAGCAGGAGCAGCCACTGGTCGCTGAGGAAGCCGACCCGGCCGATCCCGATCGTCTCCAGCAGCGAGTTGACGAGTCCGCGTTCGTCCAGCAGCCACACCCAGATCAGCCCGACCACCACGATCGAGGCGACGACCGGGGTGTAGAAGGCGGAGCGGAAGAAGGTGATGCCGGGGATGTTCTTCTGCACGAGCAGCGCGAGCAGCAGCGGCAGGACGACCAGGGCGGGCACGACCCCGACGATGTACAGGGTGCTGTTGCGCAGACCGGTCCAGAACATGTCGTCGTGCAGCAGCTCGCGGAAGTTGGCGAGGCCCACGAAGTGGCCCGGCAGCAGGGTCCGGCGGTCGGTGAAGGAGTTCACCAGGGTGGAGACGAACGGGTAGAGCACGAAGGCGCCGGTGACGAGCAGCCCCGGTGCGGCGAACAACCAGGGGCTGGAAGGAAGTTGGCGCCTGACGCGGACCGGGGTCGCCATGGCCCTCAGCCCTGCTGGAGCAGCCGGTCGGCGGCGTTGACAGCGTTGTCAAGAGCCTGCTTGGGGCTCTCCTTGCCCTGGAGCGCCTTGGCCACCTCGTTGCGCAGCGCGGTCTTCATCTGGTCGCTGAACAGCACGGGCGTGTAATTGACCGCGCCCTTCAAGGACTTGGCGGCGGCGATGCGCACCCGGGTCTCGTCGGTGCCGTCCTCCTTGGTGAAGTACGGGTCGTTCAGGGAGCCGGCGGTGCTGGGGAAGATGGCGACCTTCTTGGCGAAGGACATCTGGTTCCGCGCGTCGGTGACGAAGTGGGCGAAGGCGACGGCGGCCGGGGTGTGCTTGGTGCGAGAGTTGACCATCACGCCCATCACGTACATGTTGACGTGCCCGGTGCTGGTGATCTGGTCGGTGATGCCGATGTTCTTGTACAGGCTCGGCGCATTCTTCTTGAAGTTGCCGAGGTCGAGGGCGCTGCCGGGGTTCATGGCGACGGCGCCGGTGAGGAACTTCTTGCCGGAGGACTCCGGAGTGGCGGTCAGGGCCTGCGGGTCAAGGGCCTTGGCGTCGTACAACCCCTTGTACTTCGTGAGCAGTTCGACTCCCTTGGCGTCGTTGAAGGTGAACTGGGTGCCCTGCTTGTTCATCAGGGAGACGCCGTAGCGACCGAAGTCCTCGATGGTGGGCACGTTGGCGAGAGTGGCGACCCTGCCGCCGCTCTTCTTCGCCATCTGCAGGGCGTCGGCGAAGAGTTCGTCGTACGTCTTCGGCGGCTGGTCGAGGTTCAGCCCGGCCTTGGTGAACAGGGCCTTGTTGTAGAAGAGCGGTCCGGTGTTCAGGTACCAGGGGAAGGCGTACATGCCGCTCATGCCCGGCACCTGGTGGCTGGCCCAGGCCCCGTCCAGGTACTCGGGCCTGTACTTGCCGGCGGCCTTGTCGAGGTCGAGCGCGAGACCCACCTTGGCGAGCGGGGCCACCAGGTCCGGGGAGACGTTGACGACGTCGGGCAGGGTGCCGCCGCCGGCGTCGGCGCTGAGCTTGTCGGCGTAGCCCTCGGCGGGCTGGTCGATCCACTTCACGTGCGTGCCGGGGTACTTCTTCTCGAAGTCGGCTATGAGGCCCTCGAAGTACGGCTTGAAGTTCGCGCGCAGGTTCCAGGTCTGGAAGGTGATGTCGCCCTCGACCTTTCCGGAGGCGTCGGTCGAGCCGCCGGCGTCGCCGCCCGAGCCGCAGGCGCTCAGCGGCAGGACGAGGGCGACGGCAGCGGCGGCGAGGACTCTGCGAGGTATGGGCACGGTGACACGGCTCCCTTGCTGTGTCGGGCGGTCGGGTGGCGCCAGAGACCTTGCCCGCGCCGTTCGAAGAAAGTCAATGCATTCCACCCAACTAAAGAAATCTCCCGTTCATTAGTGCAGGTCAGGCGCATTTGGCCGAGACCTTGCGATCAATTGCTAATGCGCTTTAGGGTCTTGACACTCAAGCGCATTAGCGAGCACTGTCAGGAAGGGGGAGAAGCGTGGCGACCAAACGGTCCCCCGCCCGTCGGCCCACGATGAAGGACATCGCCCGGCGGGCCGGAGTCTCCGAGAGCGCCGTCTCCTTCGCGCTCAACGGCCGCCCAGGTGTCTCCCAGGCGACCCGGGCGCGGGTCCACCGGGTCGCCGAGCAGCTCGGCTGGCGCCCCAGCACGGCCGCCCGCGCCCTGTCCGGCGAGGGCGCGGCCACGGTCGGTTTCGTCCTGGCCCGCCCCGCGCACACCCTGGGAGTCGACTCCTTCTTCCTCCAGCTCGTCTCGGGCATCCAGGAGGTGCTGGCCGAGCGGCACTTGGGCCTGCTCTTCCAGGTCGCGGAGGACGTGACCGAGGAGTGCGCGGTGTACCGGCGCTGGTGGGCGGAGCACCGCGTCGACGGCGTCCTGGTGGCCGACCCGCGCGCCGACGACCCGCGCCCCGGACTGCTGGACGAACTCGGGCTGCCCGCCGTGGTGATCGGCGGCGCACCCGACGTACGGCACCCCGGCCTGTCCACGGTCTGGGCGGACGACGCGGGCGCGATGGCCTCCGTGGTGGACGAGCTGACGGCGCTCGGCCATCGCCGGATCGTGCACATCGCCGGACTCCCCGAACTGGCCCACACCCAGCGCCGTATCGCCACGCTGCGCGCGGAGGCGGAGCGGCGCGGGCTCACCGAGGTCCGCTCGGTCACCACCGACTGCTCCGACGCCCAGGGCGCCGCCGTCACCCGCCGCGTCCTCGGCGATCCGCCCGTCCCGACGGCGCTCATCTACGACAACGACGTGATGGCCGTGGCCGGCCTGGCCGCCACCGCCGAACTGGGCTTCCGTGTCCCGCAGGACGTGTCGGTGGTCTCCTGGGAGGACTCGGCGCTGTGCCGCATGGTCACCCCCCGGCTGTCCGCGCTCTCCCGGGACAGCGCGGAGTTCGGCCGGACGGCCGCGCGCGAGCTGCTCGCCCTGCTGGACGGGAACCCGGCCCGCTCGGTGGGGGTGCCGGTACCACGGCTGACCGGGCGGGGCAGCACGGCCGCGGCGGCCGGCGCGCCGTGAGACCAGGACCTTTGGAGGCTCGCCTCCGCCTACGATGACGACGCATCCGCGCACCGGACCGAGGGGGGATCACGATGAAGTGGCGCCGCGGGAACGAGCACGGGCACACCGGTGTCTCCAAGTCCCCCGAGCCGCCGGCGCCGTTCACCCAGCCCGCGCTCGCCTCGCTCACCCCCGTCCTGCACCGCACGGCAGGCCACGGCACCCAGGTGGTACGCCTGCCCGCGCAGCCCGAGCCGGTCGTCCTCACGCTCACCCATCAGGCGCCCGGCCACTTCGTGGTGGACGCGCTGGACGACCGGCTGCACTCCCTCAGCCAACTCGTGTACACCGATGGTCCGTTCGCCGGCCGTTTCCTCGTCGGCGGCCCCGACGCCCGGGCTCGCGCGTTGCGCGTCCAGGCGGACGGCCCCTGGACCGCCGAGACGGCGCCGCTCGCCGCGGCCCCCGCGCTCACGGCCGAGGACCACCGTCCCGCCGCCGACGTGCTCCACCACACCGGAGGCCCCGCCACGGCCGTCCTGCGGTACGAGGGGGATGCCGGCAGCGACGACGGCGGCTACTTCCTCGTGGACACGTTCTCCCCCGACGGCACCCGCTTCCTCGACGAACTGGCCAACCACGTGGGCCCCTGGCAGGGGGAGGTGCCGCTGCCCGGGCCCTGTGTGCTCTACGCCCGCGCGGACGGGCCGTGGTCGATCAGCGTCCGTCCCCTGTGAGGACCGACCTCTCGACGTGCCGCGCCCGACCGGGCACAGTTCTCCCTGCGCCGTGATGCGTACCAGCGAGTAGCCGAGGACTGAGCGAGGAGTGCCCGTGGGTGACTGGGCCGGGCGGAGTGCCGCCGAGATTGCCGCCGCCGTGCGCGAGAAGCGGGTGACGCCCCGGGAGGTGGCGGCCGAGCACCTCGCGCGGATCGAGCGGCTCGACGGCCGGATCGGGGCGTTCCGGAAGGTGCGGGCCGAGGCGGCGCTCGCCGAGGCCGACGAGGTGGCCTCCCGCACCGATCTGGCCGAACTGCCGCTCGCGGGCGTGCCCGTGGCCGTGAAGGACAACCTGGCGGTGCGCGGCGAGTCCCACCGGGACGGCTCCGCCGCCACCCCCGACACCCCGGCCGCCGAGGATCACGTCACGGTGGCCCGGCTGCGGGCGGCCGGCGCGGTGGTCGTGGGCCTGACGAACGTGCCGGAGCTGTGCGTCTTCGGCACCACGGAGGGCGTGTTCGGCACCGCCCGCAATCCGTGGGACACCTCCCGCACGGCGGGCGGCTCCTCCGGCGGCAGCGCGGCGGCGGTGGCCGCGGGCCTGGTGCCGATCGCGCTCGGCAACGACGGCATGGGCTCGCTGCGCATCCCGGCCGCGAACTGCGGCCTGGTCACGCTGAAACCGGGGCACGGGGTGGTGCCGGCGGGGATCGGCAACGGCGACTGGTTCGGCATGGCGGAGAACGGCCCGCTCGCGACGACGGTCGAGGACCTGCGGCTGATGCTGGGCGTGCTGGCGGGCGCCGATCTGCCCGGCGCGCAGGAGGCCCCGCGCCGGCGGATCGCCGCGGCCGTGCGCAGCCCGCTCGCGGGGGTGAGCGTGAGCGGATCGTATACGACCGCGGTCCGGGAGGCGGCCGGGGCGCTCGCGCGGGCCGGGCACCGCGTGCGGCGGGCCGAGCCGCCGTATCCCCTCTCGCTGGGCGTCACCGCGTTGCAGCACTGGACGGCCGGGACCGCGGTGGACGCCGAGGGCCTGGACCGGGCACGGCTGGCCCGGCGGACCCGGGTGCACGCCGCCGTCGGACGGCGCTTCGTCCAGTCGGTGCGCACCGGGGACGGCCGCGAGCGCCTGCGCGCCCGGCTGACCCCCTTCTTCACCGAGCACGACGTCCTGCTCACCCCGGCCCTGGCCCGCCGCTCCCCCCAGGCCGGCCCGTGGCACGAACGCGGCTGGCTGCGCAACGTGCTGGCCAACACCGCGTACTCCCCGTTCACCCCGCCCTGGAACCTGACCGGCTGGCCCGCGATGTCGGTCCCGTTCGGCACCCTTGCCTCGGGCGCCCCCTGCGCCGTACAGCTCGTGGGCCGCCCGGGCTCGGAGTCCGTCCTGCTGGAGCTGGCGGAGGAACTGGAGACGCTGCGTCCGTGGCGGCGGACGGCACCGGTGGAGTAGGCCGAGCCGACCGAGGTCCCGCTCGCGTTCTCGGAGGTCTCCGGATCCCAGGCGTGGGTTTCGGCGGCGGCGACGTTCCGGTGCCGGACAGGCCGGATCCGCGGCCGGTCGTCGGCCGCGGCTCCTTCGATCAGCATGGGCATGAGTCCGTCGGGTCACGCCCATGCGTGCGGCGATCGCGAAAGGGGTCCGACCCGGGGGTCAGTCCACGCTGGGCAGGATGTGTGGCTCGGCGAGGTCGTCCTCGTAGCCCGCCAGGCGGATCGGGGCGGACCGGGCCCACACGTCGAGGCTGCCGAGCTCTCCCGACTGCCGGCCCGTGCGCTCCGTGCGTTCCTTGGGGCGCTGGTCGCGATTCGTCTTCTCCGGTGTCACCGCGCACTCCTTATGTGTCGGTCACCCTTGGGCGCCTGCCGGACGGCCTGCGCGCCGGCACTCGGCGCCCGCTCGGGTCTGGATGGAAAGCCGGTTCGGACGCGGTGGCGCCGATGCGGACGTGTGGGTCTGGGTGGGACCCGGTCTCGTTGTCCGTCCCCTCCAGGTTACCCAAATGAGCGGGCTCGCGCTCGATCGGGAGTGCAAACAAGGTGTAACTATCAGAAGTCGTTTCGCACCTGAACATCTCCAATATGGGGCTATTTGCCGACGGTCGCATCACCCGACCGTCGCGCGATTCACCCACTCGGCCTACATGTGGCGCAGTTCAAGTGCCGTTGGCCGGGGCGCAAGCTGGTCATGATCTGCTGATGAGTGGGCAACGGCTGTCTCGCGGAAGGACTGACGCATGGAGCTGCGCAGCGTCGAGGAGCTGATGGATCTGCTGTACGCAGGCCGGCACCAGCACGCGCTGAGAACCGCCGCGCTGCTGCGCCGCCGCCGCCCCGCCGACAAGGAGCTCCAGGTGGCGGGGCTGGTGCACGGCATCGGGCCGGTGCTGTGCCCGGGCGAGGAGACGGGCCGGGCGCTCAGCGCGGCCGAGGCGGTGCGCTCCCTGCTCGGGGAACGGGTGTTCCGGCTGGTGCGCGGGGACGCGGGCCCGGCCGACGACGATGTGCTGCGGCTGCGCCAGGCGGACGAGGAGAGCCGTACGGCGGGGTTCGACGCGGGCGTCCTGGAGGACTGGCGCACGGTACTGGAGCTGGTGGCGGCCCGCAATTCCCGGCTCGGTGCCGTCGACTGACACCCGCACGGCTGACGGCCCGTCGAACCGCCGGCCGTCACAAACGCCTGCGCGGCGTGCCCGAGATCGGGACGGCTACGCGTCGGCCCCGAAGGGCCCGCAGTCCCGCTGGGGCCTGCTGCTGGATCACAACCATGAAGAACGCGTCACCTGCGCACCGGGCACTCCGGCACGACCGTCACCCTAGGGCAGGGACGGTCGCGCCGGCCACCGGATTCGGCACCGGTCACCACTTGCCGGGCGCGTAGTCCTTCAGGAAGACGCCGTACAGGTCCTCGCCCGCCTCGCCGCGCACGACCGGGTCGTAGACGCGCGCGGCGCCGTCGACCAGGTCGAGGGGCGCGTGGAAGCCGGCCTCGGCGAGGCGCAGCTTGTCGTAGTGCGGGCGCTCGTCGGTGATCCAGCCGGTGTCGACGGAGGTCATCAGGATGCCGTCCGTCTGGAACATCTCCTCGGCGCTGGTCCGCGTCACCATGTTCATGGCCGCCTTCGCGGCGTTGGTGTTCGGATGCCCGGCGCCCTTGTAGCCGCGGCTGAAGACGCCTTCCATCGCCGAAACGTTGACGACGTACGCGCGTCCGCTCGCCGCCTTCTTCGCCGCGTCGGCCATGGCCGGGCGCAGGGCGCTGATCAGGATGAACGGCGACGTGTAGTTGCACAGCTGGGTCTCGAGCAGCTCGACCGGCGAGATCTGGTCGATGGTCTGCACCCAGGTGTTGGTGTCGACGACGTCGGGGACGAGGCCGCCGGCGTCGATGGCGGTGCCGTCGAGGTGCCGGGCGACGCTGGCGTGGCCCGCGACCAGGGCGAGGTCGGCGACCCTCTGGGCGTCCAGGCCGCTGGTGCCGACGGGCAGCGCGGCGATGCCGTCGACGGCGCCGGAGTTGAAGGCGCCGATGACGTGGTGGGCGGGGAGTTCACCGGCGGGCAGCGGGGCGCTCTCGCCCTCGACCAGGGCCGCGTAGGCGGAGGGCAGGCGGCGCACGGTCTGCGTCGCGTTGTTGATCAGGATGTCGAGCGGACCGGCCTCGGCGACCTGCTCGGCCAGGGCGACGGCCTGCGCGGGGTCGCGCAGATCGATGCCGACGACCTCCAGCCGGTGGATCCAGTCCGCCGAGTCCTCCATCGCCTTGAACCTGCGGATGGCGTCCTTGGGGAAGCGCGTGGTGATGGTCGTGTGCGCACCGTCGCGCAGCAGTCGCAGCGCGATGTACATGCCGATCTTGGCGCGGCCGCCGGTGAGCAGGGCGCGCTTGCCGGTGAGGTCGGCGCGGGCGTCCCGCTTGGCGCGGTTCTCGGCGGCGCACTTCTGGCAGAGCTGGTGGTAGAAGTAGTCGACCTCGACGTAGCGGCTCTTGCAGATGTAGCAGGAGCGGGGGCGCTGGAGTATGCCCGCGATCTTGCCCGCGTCGACCTTGGACGAGGGCAGGATGCCCTCGGTCTCGTCGTCGATGCGCTCGGCGGAGCCGGTGGCGGTGGCCTCGGTGACGGCGCGGTCGTGTGCGGTCTTGGCGGCGCGGCGTTCCTGCCGGCGGCGCTGCTTGACCGTACGGTAGATCTGCGAGGTGGCCCGGCGGACCTTGATCGCGTCCGGGTGGTCGACCTCGAGCTGGTCGAGTTCCTCCAGCACGCTGAGGCAGACGGCCAGCCGCTCCGGGTCGATACCGGGGCCGTAGACCACTTCCTCCGTGGCCATGGAAGCCATGGAACCGTCCTCTGTCACCGTCATCGCGCTGCCGCTTCCCTGATCACCCGCGCAGCGCTCCGACTCGCGCCCGCTTTCGAACGGGGAATTTTACGGAGCAACCGGCTCCCCGCCAAACCCACCCGGACCAGCACCGAAGCGACGACGCGACGGCACCGGCCCCCCGAACCCGGTCGGCCGCGGCCAAGGACGGCGAATCCGCCCCACCGGCACCACCCGCACGGGCCGCGGATCGGACCCCCGCCCCGGACGGTGTCCCGCCGAGTGGTGCAGCCATCCGGACCACGCCGTTCCGGATGGCCTGCGCACCACCTCCGCGGCCGAACCGTCCGCGTCGCTGTGCGAGCCGGTCGGGCGGCACGGGCTCGCCCGGCGCCCGGCTGCCAGGCCGATCACTGCCGTCACCTGCGAAGCCGCGAAGGCTGCCCGCCTACACCACTCGGCGGAACACGACCCCGCCCCGGCCGACGACCACCCCACCGCACCCCCACGCCCCCGCACCCACCGACGGAGAACCGGGCCCCACGGGGACCACCGCACCTCGCGACCAACGCCGCACGGGAAGTTCGGATCGGAACCCCCGGTGCTGGCCGAAGGCCGTACCGCCCCACCGGGACCACCTACACCCGGCAACGAAACCCTCACGGGCCGCGCGGATCGGAACCCCCGCCCACCCCACCCCCACACCCCCGCACCCGCCGACGGAGAATCGGCCCCACGGGGACGACCCGCACCCGACAACGAAGACTGCACGGGCCGTACGGCACCCGCGGCCAAAGACCGGCCCACCCCACCCCCACAACCCCGCACCCGCCGACAGCGAACCCACCCCCACGGGGCCACCCGCACCCAACAACGAAACCCGCACGGACCGTGCGGATGGCAACCCCGCCCCGGCCAAAGGCCGGCCCACCCCGGCCCCACTACCCCCACCCACCGACAGCGAACCCGCCCCGCCGGGACCACCCGCACCACCCGGCAGCCGAAGCCGCACGGGTGGTGCGGGTGCGTTCCCTTGGCCCGGCCGGAGGCCGGCCGGGGTGGTCAGGCGTCGCAGGCCGCCAGCAGCGTCGACACCTCGACCGACACCGCGTGGGCGAACCGGTCCAGGTCCGGCACGGCCTGCGCATCGGCGACCAGCCCGTAGTGCACGCGGCCGCGATACGTGGAGATGGCCACCGCCAGCGACTGCCCCGGCGCGAGCGGCGCCAGCGGATACACCTCCTTCAGCTCGTGGCCACCCAGCCGCAGCCCCAGCCCCGGCAGCGGCACGCTGGTGACCAGGATGTCGAACCACAGCCGGGCCGCCTGCCCGACGAGCGGACCGCCGAGCCGGTGCCCGAGGGCCGGGACGTGGTCGGCGAGCAGCGCCACGGCACCGGCACCCCGGTTCGGCCCCGCGTCCTTGTTGCGGACCATCGCGGTGCGCACCGCGTCCAGCCGGCCGAGCGGGTCCGGCTCGTACACCGGGAGCCGTATCAGATAGCCGGAGAGCCGGTTGCCCTGTGGGTGCGCGGTGCGCGGACGGCGGCGGGAGACGGGGATGAGCGCGCGGGGCGCCACCCCCGTGCTGCCGTCGCCGCGCTCGTCCAGCCAGCTGCGCAGGGCCCCGGCGACGACGGCGATCAGCACGTCGTTGACGGTTCCGCCGACGGACTTGCGCACGCGGTGCACGTCGTCGATGTCGAAGACCACCCCGGCGGTACGGCGGGTGCCGCTCGGGGCGGAGGTGAGTGCGGAGGTGGGCCGCATGCCGAGGGTGGACCGGGCGAGGGAGGCGCCGATGTCCAGGGCCCGGCCCACGTCGGACAGCGCGCCCTTGACCAGTTCCGGGACGAGCCCCGGCAGCTTGCGCATGTCCGGCAGCAGCCCGCGCGGCGGCTCGATGGCGCGGGGCGCCCGCACGGGCATGTCCACCGGGTCCAGGACGCCGGCGGCCAGCTTCAGCGCGCGCAGCCCGTCGGCGAGGGCGTGGTGGAACTTGAACAGCACGGCGAAGGACATCCCGTCCTCGCCGGGCAGCACATGCGCCTCCCACGGCGGCCGGCCGCGCTCCAGCGGCCGCTCCATGAGCCGGCCGGCGGCCGCGTGGAAGTCGGCGGTCGGGGCGTGCAGCCGTACGTGGTTCAGCGGGTCGAAGTCCGGGTCGGGTTCCCGGGTGGCGCCGCCAAAGGCGAGCGGCTGCCACACGTCGCGGATGCGCAGGCGCAGCCCCGGTACGGCGGCGGCGCGGGCGGCGAGCAGGTCGGCGGCATGGGCACCGGCCGTGGGTGAGTGCGCGCCGAAGACGCCGAGCGCGCCGAGGTGCATCGGATGCCGGTCGGACTCGATGTTCCAGAACGCCAGGTCGAGTGGAGCGAGCAGGTCGGAAGTCAAGGGCTTGCCTCACGCGTCGACGACGGGTGGATCTGACAGTCACGCGCAGTCAACCTCTGTCAACCGATTACGGTCAAGTACGATCAAGCTACGCTCAGTTAACAGAAGATTAAGTCCCGCCGCTGCAACAGGGGCGGGACCTAGGGATATGTGCATCACCTCAGGACGGGCTGCGCCGCCCCGGGTGACGTACCCCACCCGGACGGGCGCGGGCCGATCGTGAACGCGAGCGAGCGCAGGGAGCGCAGCGCACCCGTCGTCAGATAGGTCCGCGCGTGCGGTGTTCCGTCGGTGCGGACGGTCTGGATGTACCGGTCGGTGGCCGAGGTGCCCGGCGCGGCGATCGCCAGCCGGCCGCTCGGCCAGTACCGGCGGTCCAGGGTGAGGTCGACACGGTCGAAGACCGGCGTGGACAGGCCCCAGGTGTCGTAGCCGGGCTGGATCGGGAACAGCCCGATGGACGACAGCACGTTCCAGGCGGACATCGTGCCCAGGTCGTCGTTGCCGGTGATGCCGGTGGGCCCGTCGGTGAAGAGGGTCAGGGCGGCGTGCACCACGTCGGTGGTCTTCCACGGCTGGCCGGTGGCCAGGTAGGTGTAGGGGGCGATGAGGTCGGGCTCGTTCATCGGGTTGTACTTGTCGGCGTTGTAGTACGCGTACGCGTCGCCGTGCACCCACACCTCGCGCGCCGTCCTCGCGGGGTCGGCCAGCAGTCGGTCGTAGGCGAAGAAGGAGTCCAGCCGGTCGTTGGCCGCGGCCTCGCCGCCGATGAGCCGCACCATGCCGGGCACGTCCTGCGGCACGAGCCACTGGTACTGCCAGGCGGTGCCCTCGTGGAAGCCGGTGCCGCGCGCCGGGTCGGCCGAGCCGGTGAAGGCACCGGAGGCGTCGCGGGCGCGGAAGAAGCCGGTCGCGGGGTCGAAGATGTGCCGGTAGTTCTGCGCCCGTGCCGCGTAGCGGGCGGCATCGGCGTCGTGGCCGAGGCCGCGCGCCATCTGGGCCAGCATGGCGTCGGCGAGGGCGTACTCCAGCGTGACGGAGGCCCCGTGGTGGTAGTCGGAGTCGCCCATCTTGGCGTACGGCCGGTCCTTGTCGTACGGGGCGAAGCCGTGCGCGAGGTACTCGGCGTTGGCCTCCCGGCCGATGCCCGGGTAGTCGGCCGGGGGGACGCCGTCGGCGTTCTTCTTCAGCGCGCGGTAGACCCGCTCCTCGAAGCCCTTGAGCAGCCCCGCGTGGTAGGCCGTGGTCAGGAACGGGGTGACGGGGTCGCCGCTCATGATGTTCGTCTCGACCGGGCCGTACCCCCACTTGGGCAGCCAGCCGCCGTCCTCGTCGACCGCGACGACCGAGCGGGCCATGTCCCGGGCCTCGCGCGGCGCGAGGAGCGCGAGGAGCTGGGCCTGGGTGCGGTAGGTGTCCCACAGCGACCAGTTCTGGTAGTACCTGAAGCCCTCGGCGCGGTGGACCCGGCGGTCCCAGCCGAAGTAGCGGCCGTCGGTGTCGCTGCCGACGTTCGGCGCGAGGAAGGACCGGTACAGCGAGGAGTAGAAGGCCCGGCGCAGCGTACGGCTGCCGCCCTGTACGCGGACGGCGCCGAGCCGCCTCTCCCACGCCTCGCGGGCCCGCTCGCGCACGGCGTCGAAGGACCGGCCGCCCTCGGCGGCCAGGTTCCCGGCCGCGCCGCGCGCGTCGACGTACGACAGGGCCGTGGTCGCCTCGACCGTACGGTCCTTGGTGGTGTCGAAGCGGACGTAGGCGCCGCCGGGCCCGCTGCGGGAGCCCGGGGTGAGCGTCGCGCCGTCCCAGGTGCCGTACGCGGTGAAGGGCCGGCTGAACCGGGTGATCGTGTAGACCGTGTAGGGGCCGGTGTCCCGGCAGAAGCCGTGCCCGGTGATCTCGGTGCGCACGGTGTGGTCGTCGAGGATCTCGACGCTGCTGGAGACCCCCTTGTGCAGGGACTGGGCCGCGTTCAGCAGGACGTTGGCCTTGGCGGTGGCGGGGAAGGTGTAGCGCTGCACGCCGGTGCGCTCGGTCGCGGTCAGCTCGGCGCGGACGCCGGAGGAGAGGCCGACCCGGTAGTAGCCGGGGCTCGCCGTCTCGTCCTGGTGCGAGAAGCCGGCCGCGTACCGGGCGTAGTCCGTCTGCGTGACGTCGCCGGTGGTGGGCAGCAGGGGCAGATCGCCGCCGATGCGGCAGCCGACGCCCGAGAGATGGACCAGGGAGAAACCGCGGATACGCTTCTGCGTGTAGTCGTAGCCGGTGTTGTGCCCGGTGTCCGGGGAGAGCTGCACCATGCCGAAGGGCACGGCCGCGCCGGGGAAGGTGTTGCCCTCGTCCTGGGTCCCGATGAACGGGTTGACCAGATCGGTGAGGTGGCCGTCGGTCCGCTCGGCGGCCCGTGCGGCGGGGGTGGCGATCAGCGCGGACGCTGCCATCACCCCGGCCAGGCACAGCCGCGTGCGCCGGGTCCCTCTCATGTCGCATGACCTCCGCAGGTTCGACATCGATGTCTGAATCCTGAAGGTCGAACGACTCAGATCCGGGCAAGATACGACGATCGGGCCGAACGCGTCGCGCCCGGCAGGGCCCGCATGGTGACGGGGCGTCAGAGCTCCGTCAGCCTGAAGCCCTCGCCGCTGCGGGCGAGGCCCAGCACGGCGCAGAAGCGGTGCGTGTCCGCGCGGGCCTTGTCGCCGGTGAGCTGAACGAGCACGCAGCCTCGCGGCGTGGCCGTGCCACGGCCCGCTCCATCAGCCTCCGGCCGAGCCCGCCGCCCCGCCGGTCCGCGCGGATCCGCACCGCCTCTATCAGCACCCGCTCGGCACCGCCCTGGCCGAGCCCCGGGACGTACGTCGCCTGCGGACAGCCCATCACCGTGCCGGTCCCGACCTCGACGAGGACCGGCATCTCGTTCCACGGGTCCTGCTCGATCGCCGCGAAGGCGCGCTCGTAGGCCTCCGGCACCGCGATGGCCGCCGGGTCAACGACCTTCTCCTCGTCGGCGAGCAGAGCGAGAAGGCGGTCAGGTCGGCGCGGGTGGCGGGCCGGAACACGCGCGGGAGCGTCTGACACGCGCCCGGCCCTAACCCGGGCTGCCGGGCGGGTCCCAGGGGTGTGGTGCGGGGACGGCGTCCTCGACCTCGATCAGGTCCTCGGCCACCGCGTCCAGTTCCCGCCGGTCGTACTCCGTGAGGAAGGGGAACAGGGCTCCGCAGTCGCGGCAGGCACGCCCGAGGGAGGCCTCGAACTCCGGCCGGGGCTTGAGCAATCCCGGCCGGCGGAACCTCAGCCGCAGCCGCTCGAACCGCCTCTCCCCCGAGGAGAGCTCACCGACCGGACTCAGCCGGTCGGAACCGCATATGACGCATCGCATGCCGCGGACCCTATCCCTAAGAGCCATCACGTAATGAGGTGATGCCCACCCGGTGCCTGTACGGGGCCGGCGTGCCTGGGCGGCGTGTCGGCTCCGTGCAGCTGGCTGTTCCGACGTGGGCCTTGTGCCGCTTGTTCGCGGGTCGGGTCTCATTCGGGGTAAGTCCGGTACTGGATGGTGGTGTTTTGTCGAGCAGAGGCCCGCGGCCGGAAGCATCCGGCTTGTGGGCTGCCGCGTGGGTGCGGCCCCGGGTGGGGCGGGCACCGCGCTGCGGTTGACTCGACAGGGCTTCTTGCAGCCCTTCATGGAACAGAATCTGTGTATGCCGCGCCTGGACGGTGTCCAGGCGTGCGGTGCTGGGATTGTCGGGGTCGGTGAGGTGGACGTGGGCGCAGAGGGCGCCGGAGACCTTGTCCCTGTCGCCGGTCAGCCCGCAGGCGGTGCAGATATGGATGCGGTCGGCGAGGGTTTTCACGACCTTCTCGCCGCAGAAGCACCTCTGGGACAGTTTGGTGGTGAAGGTGGAGGCCCGGAGCATCCGCCCGCCGGTCTTCTCACACTCCCGTCCGATGGCAGTTATGAGCCGTCCGGGCGTGGTGGCCTGCAGTGCTTTGCCCCACCTGCGGTACCAGGTGCGGATGTCGCAGTCCTCGACGACGAGGTTCGCGCCGTGGCCTGTGATGATCTCCTCGGCTATCCGCCTGGCGCGGTGGTCTTTGGCCGCGGCGGCGGCGGTGGCGGCGGCTTCGGCGAGCCGAGCCCGGTTGAGCCGATAGCCGGCCGACAGGCTGTCCCGGCGGTAGGCCTGCTTGGGCACCCCGCCCTTGTTCGCTGCCCTCGCCCAGCCGGGCGTTTCGACGGTCCGTGCGGGCAGGCCCGCGGCCTGGCGCCGTTCGGCCCGGGCTTGTTGGCGTTTCGACGGCCGGTACTGGCCGGAGTTGGACGCTCGGCGGGAGCGGTCGAGGGCACGCTTTCGGCCGCGGCACTTGCGGCGGGCTTTCGCCAGCGCGGCAAGCTCCGCGTCGCTGGGCTCTATTCGAGTTGCCTCTACATCGCCGTCGGCGGGGTCGAAGGTGTTTGGGAAAGAAACGATCGAGAGGTTGGAGACGTTGCCGTCGATGCCACCGACCCGCTCGAGTGCGGCCGCCGCCGCGCGCCGGGCTTTCGTGGCGGGGGACGCGTAGCCGCCGGTCAGGACCATCAGGTGGGCTTCGTACGCCCACCCGCCCGGCGCTGAGGTATCGCGGCGGCGCACGAGGTCGATCTTGTGCCAGGTATCGGGATTGGTCAGGAAGTGCACCAGGCGCGGCCAGCGGCCCGAACCCGAGGGCAGGCGGACGGGCAGGACCAGGTCACCACGACGTGAATCGGCGCCGCCGGTGAACACGACGGCCAGAGGTCCGGCGTAGTCCCACCACGTCGCGGCCCGCGTCTTCGGCGTGTTCCTCGCCGTCACCTCGCCCGTCTGAACGCGTCCTGTAGGGGGCATAGGAGCAGGCAGGTGCCGTGCCTGCTCGAGGACCCCGATCCCTGCAGGAAGCGCGGCAGCCAGCTCCGGGGTAGTGACCGTATGGTCGAGGCTGCGGTTCCGGTAGGCGTCCAGGTGCCCGGCGAGTGTGCCGTGCAGCCGGAATGTTTCCCACTTGCGGACAGTGGTGTGGGAGCGGGCGCGGCCTGGGATGCGGGTGTAGTCCCACCACCGGCCCACGCGGGGCCGGCCGTGCCGACGGCCCGAAGAGTCCGGGAACAGATGCCGGCTCACGGAACTCTCGAAGACCTCGTCTGCCTGGTGCATCACCAGTGCTTCGGTGACGTGATGAGCGAGGTGCCTCGAGTTTTCCATGTGCCGGTACGCGCGGCGTTCCATCCCTTCCCGGGACAGACCCAGCTCCAGCCGCCAGGCTTTCGCGTCCGTCTCGCGGCGGACATCGCCAGCCCAGTACGCGTCGACGGCGTCCCGCGCGTCACGCTGCAGTGCGCGTTTGACGGACCACATCGCCGAGAACAGACCCTCGGTCCGGTGCCGGGTGCCGGGGTCGTGGACATCGAGCGGCAGACGGATCACCGCAAGCTCGATGTCAGCGCCTCGCGTCCAGCGCTTCCCCTTGTTCTTTCCCCGGTATCGGCGAGCAGGAGCAGCATCGGAGGAGGAGGCCGCGGTGTCACGCAGTTCCGTGGTCACCGATGCTCCACCTTCTTCTTTGCCTCATGTCGGACGCTGTCACCTGTCCGCATTTCGACCAGCGCGGCAACCAACGCCAAAGCTACAAGACCCCACTGACAACGCCCCGCGCCACGACAGGACTTCCGTCTCTACGATGGCCTTCATACGCCTGCGTCTCGCCCACCGCACCTCCGACGACCTACGCGCCTGGACCGGTTTGACCGGGCCGCAAATGCAGCACCTCGTCAGGCAGCTGTGGGAACTCGCACCCGACACCCGCAGGGGCCGGCCCTGGTCACTGCCGTTCGCCGACCACGTCCCGTTGATGGCTCTGGCCTATCGGACCAACCTCACCATGCAGCAGCTCGGCTCCCTCTTCGACGTCTCCCACGCAGCCGCCCACCGGGTCATGACTCGGCTCGCCGCACCGCTCGCCGAGCTCCTCGGACCACCACCTGCTGACCGGCGGGAGCTGTGGGTCGTCGACGGCACCCTGATCCCCGTCCATGACCAAAGGCGGACAGCGAAGAGCAAGAACTACCGGCGCAGCGTGAACGTACGGATCGTCTGCCGTGCCCGCGACAGGCGGGTCGTCGCCGCCGCGGAAGCCCGGCCGGGCAACCGCAACGACATCGTCGTCTTCCGCAAAACCCTCGCGAAAACACTCCCCGACCATCCCCGCCTGTCCGGTGACGGCGGCTACCGAGGCTGCGACCGCATTCGCACGCCACGCCGAGGCCTCGACGGTCGCCTCATCAAAGACCGCACCTACCGCTGGTTCCGCAAACGCCGGGCCGTCGCAGAACACACCATCGCCCGGCTCAAAGACCACCAGATCCTCCGCCAATGCAGGCGTCGGGGTGAGGCGGTCAACCACGCCGTCGCTGGCGTCGCCGCACTCCACAACCTCAAGATCGACATCCAGTAAACGAAGCACCCCTCGCGGGTCAGCAGGCCCCGGCCCGCACTACGTGATGGCTCTTAGGGCACCCGCTGCCCCTTGCCCAGGGCGATCACCCCGCCCTTGGACACGGTGTACAGCTCCGCGTCCCGCTCCGGGTTGACGCCGATGGTCGCGCCGGGCGGGACCTCGACGTTCTTGTCCAGGACGGCGCCGCGCACCACCGCGCCCCGGCCGATGCGCACGTTGTCGTGCAGCACCGAGCCCTGGACCACCGCGCCCGGGTCGACCCGTACGCCCGGGGAGAGGACGGACCGGGTGACCTGACCGCGGATCAGGCAGCCCGCGCTGATGATGGACTCCCCCGCGATGCCGCCCGCGTTGAAGCGGGCCGGGGAGAGCTGGCCCGAGTGCGTGTAGATGGGCCACTGGCGGTTGTAGAGGTTGAACGCGGGCCGCTCGGCGATGAGGTCCATGTGCGCCTCGTAGTAGGCGTCCAGGGTGCCCACGTCCCGCCAGTAGCCCTGGTCGCGGGTGGTCTCGCCGGGCACGTGGTTCTCGGCGAAGTCGTACAGCTGGGCCTCGCCGCGCGCGGTGAGCTGGGGCAGGATCGAGCCGCCCATGTCGTGCACCGACTGCTCGTCCTCCGCGTCCCGGTGCAGCGCCTCGATCAGCGCCTTGGTGGTGAAGATGTAGTTGCCCATCGAGGCGAAGACGGTCTCCGGGTCGTCCCGCAGGCCCGGCGGATCGGCGGGCTTCTCCAGGAAGCGCTCGACGACCTGGCCGTCCCGCCCCGGCGTGATCACCCCGAAGGACGAGGACTCCGCGCGCGGCACCCGGATGCCGGCCACCGTCACCCCGGCGCCGCCCTCGATGTGCTGGGCGAGCATCTGCCGCGGATCCATGCGGTACACGTGGTCTGCGCCGAACACGGCCACGTACTCGGGCTGTTCGTCGTGGATCAGGTTCAGCGACTGCAGGATCGCGTCGGCGCTGCCCAGGTACCAGCGCGGGCCGAGGCGCTGCTGGGCCGGGACGGGTGTGACGTAGTTGCCCAGCAGGCTGGACATCCGCCAGGTGGTGGTGATGTGCCGGTCCAGCGAGTGCGACTTGTACTGGGTCAGCACGCAGATCCGCAGTACGTCGGCGTTGACGAGGTTGGACAGGACGAAGTCGACGAGGCGGTAGGTGCCGCCGAAGGTGACGGCTGGTTTGGCGCGGTCGGCGGTCAGCGGCATCAGACGCTTTCCCTCGCCGCCCGCCAGTACGATGCCGAGTACGGAAGGCCCTCCACGACGCATGGCCGCTCCCCTCACCCTGGTTGAACCATGGCTGCCCCGAGCAGGCGTGGCTAAGCCTGCTTGAGGATCTTCTCGTACAGCGCGGCCGTGCGCCGGGCCACCGCGTCCCAGCCGAACTCCCCCACCGCGCGCTCCCGTCCGGCCTCCCCCAGCCGCCGGGCCGCCTCCGGATCGCCGAGCACGGTGTCCAGCGCCCGGGTGAGGCCCGCCTCGAACTCGTCGTCCACGTCGACCAGGAGGCCCGTGCGGCCGTCGTCCACGACCTCGGGGATCCCGCCGACCCGGGAGGCCACGACCGGGGTGCCGCAGGCCATCGCCTCCAGGTTGACGATGCCGAGGGGTTCGTACACCGAGGGGCAGACGAACACGGCCGCGCGGGTGAGGAGTTGGATCACCTCGGGGCGCGGCAGCATCTGCGGGATCCAGAACACGCCCGCGCGGACCCGGCTCAGCTCCTCGAACAGCTCCCGGAACTCCCGGTCGATCTCCGGGGTGTCGGGGGCGCCCGCGCACAGCACGACCTGGACGCCCGGGTCGATGTCCCGTACGGCGCGCAGCAGATGGGGCACGCCCTTCTGGCGGGTGATCCGGCCGACGAACAGGACGTACGGGCGGGCGGGGTCGATGCCGTGCCGGCTGAGGGCGTCGGTGCCGTGGTCGGGCCGGTAGAGGTGGGTGTCGATGCCGTTGTGCACGATGTGCACGGTGGCCGGATCGAGCGCCGGGTAGCAGGCGAGGATGTCCTCGCGCATGGCGCCGGACACGGCGATCACGGCGTCGGCGGCCTCGATCGCGGTGCGTTCGGCCCAGCCCGAGAGCGCGTATCCGCCGCCCAGTTGCTCGGCCTTCCAGGGCCGCAGCGGCTCCAGCGAGTGGGCGGTGACCACGTGTGGGACGCCGTGCAGGAGCTTGGCGAAGTGGCCGGCGAGGTTTGCGTACCAGGTGTGGGAGTGGACGAGTTCGCGGCCTTCGAGGGCGGCGGCGATGGACAGGTCCACGGAGAAGGTGCGCAGCGCGTCGTTGGCGCCGTCGAGCGCGGACCAGGGGCGGTGGCGTACGACGCCGACTGAGCGGCCCTCGCCCCAGCAGTGCACCTCCAGGTCCACCAGGGAGGTCAACTCCCGGGCGAGGAACTCGACATGGACACCGGCGCCGCCGTACACGTCCGGGGGGTACTCCCGGGTCAGCAGTCCCACTCGCACCGGACAACCCCCTGGCATCGGCGGCAGGTTCCCTTCATGGTCACCCAGAAGCGGCTCCTGGGGAAGAGCGCGGCGGCCGGGTGAAGCAGCAGTCGCCGCAGACTCCGCCGCCGGGCACGCGGTAGTACAGGCAGCAGCTGCGGCGGCGGAAGGCGGTGCCGGTGCGGGTGCCGGTGGTGCGGAGCAGGGGGTGGGCGAGGAGTTCGTCCGTCAGGGCGCGGGCCCGGTCGGCCGGCTCGGTACGGCCGTGCGCGTGGGCCCAGCGGTCCAGTTCGCGGGCCGCCCCGGCGAGCGCGGAGCCCGCGTTGCCCCACAGCAGTCCGGGCGCGCTGCCGTGGCCGGCGCTCAGGGCCTCCGCCAGGGGTTCGAGGTGTCCGTGCAGCACGGCGGCGGCCAGGCCGGCGGCGTCGCCGGGCAGCGGGCGCAGTTCGGTCAGGTACAGGTCGTCGGGGGCGGCGGCCAGCGGGTCCCAGCGCAGCAGTCGCGGATCGAGGTCGGGCAGCCGGCCGTACCGGACGGCACAGCCGAGGGCGACCGACCAGAGCCGGGCGGCCAGGCCCTGTTGGGCGATGGAGGCGGCCACGCGTGGCTCGCGGGTGCGGAGCCGGTCCGCGACCACGGCCACCCGCACCGCCAACGCGTCCGACGTCACCCGTTCGTAGGTCTCGGCGAGGGTCGGCAGCGGCCCGGGACCCGGTCCGCCGGTGGCGCCGGCCGGGCCCGGGACCGTACGCAGGACGAAGAAGCCGCCGAGCGGGCGGAGGGCGGCGAGAGCGGGGTCGAGGTCCACGACGAGTACACCTACCAGGTGAGTTCACCGGTCCCGTACGGGGTCTCCGCCTCCCGTCACCCGCCGCGAGGATGATCGCGCGGCTGGTGTACTCCATCGGCAGTAGGAGCCATTGCGTGCTCAGGGACGACGACGGGAAGAGCACGGCCGGGCAGAGTGTTGGCCATGCAAGCCGACCGTACGTCGCGCCGGGCCCAGAGCCCCCGCCGCCCCCAGAGGAGACGCAGATGAGCGCCCTCGCGCTGTCCGTGCTCCTGTCGTTCGCGTCCGCCCTCGCCTACGCGGCCGGCGCGATCGTGCAGGAGCAGGTGGCGGTGTCCTCGCCCGGCAGCGCGTACCTGCCGCTGCGCCGGCCCGGCTGGTGGGGGTCGCTGGCCCTCAACGGCCTCGGCGGTGTCCTGCACGTCGTGGCGCTGGCCTACGGGCCGCTCAGCCTGGTCCAGCCGCTCGGCGCGCTGACCATCGTCTTCGCCCTGCCTCTGGCGGCGCTGTGCGTCGGCCGCGGGGCCGGGGCGACCGCCTGGCGCGGCGCGGTCATGACCACCGCCGGTCTGGCCGGTCTGCTGGCCCTGGTCGGTTCCTCCGACGGCCACTCCCTCGACCCGGCCCAGCGGGTGGCGGTGGCACTGGTCACCGGCGGCGCGGTCGTGGCGCTGATGTGCGCGGGCCGGGCCGCGCACCGGCACCCGGCGGTGCGCAGTGTGCTGCTCGCCACCGCCTCCGGCACGGCGTTCGGCATGTCGTCGGTGTTCACCAAGACCGTCGCCGTCGACTGGACGCACGGCATCGACCTGGACGACCTGTCCTCCCTCGCGGTGATCGCCCTGTTCGCGGTCGCCGGCGTCCTGCTGTCCCAGGCCTCCTACCGGGGCGGCGGGCTCGCCGCGCCGCTGGCCACGCTCACCGTGGTCAATCCGGTGCTGGCGGCCGCCGTCGGCATCCTGATGTTCGGCGAGACGTTCCGCTACGGTGCCACCGGCGCCGCTCTCGCCATGAGCTGCGGGGTGGTGGCGGCGGGCGGCCTGATCATGCTGACGACCGGGCGGATCGGGCGCGCCGGCACGCCGGCCCTGCCGGACGGCGGCCCCGAACCGGTCCCGGCCGTGGAAGCGTTCCGCGGCGTGCCCCAGCAGCGCTGGGGCACCGGGGCCGAGCCGGGGCGGGCCGGGCTTCCCGAGACCGACGGCAGGTCCGCCGCGCCGGTGCTGCGGAACGTGCTCGTGCCGGGCCCGGGCGGGGGCCTGGTTCCGGGTCCGGGCGGCGGCGTCCTTCCGGATCCGGGCGCCTGCGGGGCCGGCGCCGGCGGCGAACCGCCGGACCTGCGCTCGCTCCCCGCGTCGTACCTCACGCTGCCCGCGGGCGTCGGGGTACCGCTGCCGGTCCTGGACGGGCGGGGTACGTGCGTCAGATCCTGACGCCGCCGGCCCGCAGATAGGCGAGCGGGTCGATGTCCGAACCGAAGCCGGGTCCGGTCCGCACCTCGAAGTGCAGGTGCGGGCCGGTGACGTTCCCGGTGGCCCCGGAACGGCCGATGCGCTGGCCCGTGGTCACGTTCTGCCCGATCCGCACCGCGATGGCCGACAGGTGGCCGTACTGGGTGTAGTGGCCGTCGGCGTGCCGGATCACCACCTGGTAGCCGTACGAGCCGCCCCAGCCCGCGGCCACCACCTGCCCGGCCTCTGCGGCCTTGACGGAGGTGCCGGTCGGCACGAGGAAGTCGATGCCGGTGTGGTAGCCCTTCGACCAGTGCGAGCCCGCCACGCGGTAGCCGGTGCCGATGGGCGCGTCGACCGGAGGGACGAGCGTACGGCCGGTGCTCTTGGGGCTCTTGGTCCGATGCGGTGCGGCCCTGTGCTGCGAACCCTCCTTCTCCTTCGCGGGCTTGGTGCCGGTGGCGGCCGTGCCGCGCAGGCTGAGCCGCTGGCCCGGCAGGATCAGGTCGGGATCGGCTCCGATCGTCCGGCGGTTGCCGGCGTAGAGCGCGTGCCAGCCGCCGCGGACGTGGTGCTCATCGGCGATCCCGGAGAGGGTGTCGCCGTGCACCACCGTGTACATCTCGGCCCGGCCCGCGCGCGACTGCGGGGTGGTCTGCGGCCGTACGTCCCGTACGGAGCTCTTCTGCGCGGCGTGCACGGGCCGGGTCGCGGCGCTGTCCGTGTGCGCTCCGGGGTCGGCGTCACCCCGTGTCAGCCCGGCCCGCACCGAGCACACCGGCCAGGCGCCCGGGCCTTGTCCGTCGAGGACCTTCTCGGCGACGGCGATCTGCTCGTCCCGGGTCGCGAGGTCGGCGCGCGGGGCGTACCGGGTGCCGCCGTACGCCTCCCAGGTGGACCGGGTGAACTGCAGCCCGCCGTAGTAGCCGTTGCCCGTGTTGATGCTCCAGTTTCCGCTGGACTCGCAGGCGGCGACCTTGTTCCAGGTGGAGGCGTCGACCGCGTCGGCCGTGCCGGCGGCGACCAGCGGGATCGCGAGGCCGGCGCCGCCCGCCGTGACGGTGAGTGAGGCGCGGTTGATCCTGTTCGGCTGGTACCGGCGATGCCGGCCGCGTACGGCCATGTCCGAATTCCCCTCGGCATGCGTCAGGAGGGGGCAAAAGTAAGCGCCGCGAACAGGCCATGACAAGACGGAAAACCGGCCTCGCGCACCGCCCAAGTGGCCGGGAACGGCTCCTGCTTGACCCGGATCGCCGGAGACTGAGGTCGAGGGCGCCGTGCGCGCGTACAAAGGCATGGCGGGTCGGATGTGCGCTCGCCCTGGCGGCACGTAAGGATGGGCGAGGACCCGTACTGACGGAGCCGTAGTCACGAGGCAGCTAGGGAGCAGGCGGCATGAGCACTTCAGCGCAGATCGGTGTCACGGGCCTCGCGGTCATGGGCCGCAACCTCGCCCGGAACTTCGCCCGCAACGGCTACACGGTCGCGGTGCACAACCGCACGTCGTCGCGAATGAAGGCGCTGGTGGAGGAGTTCGGGGACGAGGGTGACTTCATCGGGGCCGAGACCGCCGAGGAGTTCGTGGCGGCGCTGGAGCGCCCGCGCCGCCTGATGATCATGGTGAAGGCGGGCGAGCCGACGGACGCCGTGATCCAGGAGTTCGCGCCGCTCCTCGAACCCGGCGACATGATCATCGACGGCGGCAACGCGCACTTCGCGGACACCCGGCGCCGGGAGCGGGAGCTGCGCGAGCGCGGCATCCACTTCGTCGGCACGGGCATCTCCGGCGGTGAGGAGGGCGCGCTGCACGGGCCGAGCATCATGCCGGGCGGCTCGGTGGAGTCGTACGCGTCGCTGGGCCCGATGCTGGAGAAGATCTCCGCGAAGGCGAAGGACGGCGCGCCCTGCGTGACGCACTGCGGCCCCGACGGCGCCGGGCACTTCGTGAAGATGGTCCACAACGGCATCGAGTACGCCGACATGCAGCTGATCGGCGAGGCGTACCAGCTGCTGCGCGATGTCGCCGGGTACTCCCCCGCCGAGATCGCGGAGATCTTCCGCACGTGGAACACCGGCCGTCTCGACTCGTACCTGATCGAGATCACGGCGGAGGTGCTGTCGCACGTGGACGGGGCGACGGGCAAGCCGTTCGTGGACGTGGTGGTGGACCAGGCCGAGCAGAAGGGCACCGGCCGCTGGACCGTCCAGATCGCGCTGGACCTGGGCGTGCCGGTTTCCGGCATCGCCGAGGCCGTCTTCGCGCGCTCGCTGTCGGGTCACGCGAAGCTCCGCGAGGCCTCGCAGGGGCTGGCCGGCCCGCAGGCGGTGCCGCTGGGCAAGGAGGAGGCGGCCGCCTTCGCGGACCGGGTGGAGCAGGCGCTGTACGCGTCCAAGATCGTGTCGTACACGCAGGGCTTCCACGAGATCGCCGCGGGCAGCGAGGAGTACGGCTGGGACATCGACCTGGGAGCGGTGGCCTCGATCTGGCGGGGCGGCTGCATCATCCGGGCCGCGTTCCTGGACCGGATCCGCGCCGCGTACGACGCCCGCGCCGATCTGCCGAGCCTGCTGTCGGACGAGACGTTCGCGCGCGAGATCGCCGACGCCCAGGACGACTGGCGTGAGGTGCTGATCGCCGCGACGCGGCAGGGTGTTCCGACGCCGGGGTTCGCGGCGGCGCTGGCGTACTACGACGCGCTGCGGGCGCGGCGCCTGCCGGCGGCTTTGACCCAGGGGCAGCGGGACTTCTTCGGGGCGCACACGTACCGGCGGGTGGACCGGGAGGGTTCGTTCCACACGTTGTGGGGTGGGGATCGGTCGGAGGTGTCCGCCTAAGAGGCTTCGGGGAACTCGCGGCCGCCGGGTGCGGGTGCGTCGTGGCTGGACGCGCCCGCGCGGCGGAGCCGCACATCGATGCGGCCCCGCCCCTGAAGAACCGGCGCTGCGCGCAGGGTTCTTCACGTCAGTGGCGGACCGGGCTCGGGGTTCGGTACCGGCTCCGGGCCCGGCGGGATGGGGGACGGTGAGGGTTCCGGGGGGCCGGGGGCCGGCGGCGCCGGAGGCGGAGTCGGGTCCGGTCCTGGTGGGGGTGGTGTGGGCTGCGGGCCCGGTGGGGGAGGTGTGGGCTCGGGGCCCGGCGGGGGTGTCGGCTGGGGGCCCGGCTCGGGCGGGGGGACGGGGCTCGGGTAGGGGTCCGGTGTGGTGGGACCCGGACCCGGTGTCGGCCCCGGGGGGACCGGGCCGAAAAGCGGATTCGTCATGGCGTCCTCCGGGCAGTCGCTGAACGTCGCCTCTGGACTACTCCCCCACCTACCCGACCCCCGAGCGGCCACTCACCCGACAGGACGAGCGGCGGCCCGCCCGGAGCCGCGGTCAGGCCCTGACTGCCTGCGGGCTGCGCCGCTGGTCCGAGCCGGGCACCGGCTCGGACGGGTCGGCGCCGAGCGAGACGATCCGGTTGCCCGCGTCGACATGCACGACCCGCGGCTTCAGCTCCCGCGCCTCGGCATCGGTGACCTGGGCGTAGCTGATGATGATCACCAGGTCTCCGGGATGCACGAGATGGGCGGCCGCCCCGTTGATCCCGATCACCCCGGACCCGCGCTCGCCCTCGATGACGTACGTCTCCAGCCGGGCGCCGTTGGTGATGTCGACGATGTGCACGAGCTCGCCCGGCAGCAGGTCCGCGGCGTCGAGCAGATCGGCGTCGATGGTCACCGATCCCACGTAGTGCAGGTCGGCCTGGGTGACGGTGGCGCGGTGGATCTTGGACTTGAACAGAGTACGCAGCACTTTGGACTCCTGGAAGACGGCTCCCTGCCTGCTTTGTGCAGGTCAAGGGCGGTCTTCACTGTACACCGGCATGTCTTCGACTCGAAGACCTTGAGGAAAATCGCGCGTTACTGTGACTAGCCTTCTCACCTGCGCATTTCTGCGCCAGTGAGCTGTCGTGAAGCCGCCGACCAGGCGCACGCGCGAGGAACCGTACGACCCTGATGCTGAGTAGAAGCTGGCTTACCCGACAGGTCATCAGGCATTTCTAAGATCCGTGGCATCCGAGCGGCTCTGAGGCGATTCGATCCCGGCTTGTAGGCCAAGGCGAGCTTCTTGTGGAAGGGGACGGAGGCAGAGCCGATGACCGCCGACGATGGGCCCTGGTCCGCCATGGAACTGCGCCTGCGGTCCGATCGGCCGGCGGGCGTACTGGCAGCCGGGTGCGGACGGAGACGCAGCAGATGAGCCGTGTAGCCAATCTGGGTGGTCGCGCGTCTTTGGCATGAGTGAGCCAGGGAGGGAACATGCGCCGCGCGGGTGGAGAGCATCGGGTGAGGCTGCGGTCGAGCCGGCAGAGGCCATGCCGGGTAAGGCAGCGGGAAAGAACGGATGAATCAAGCCCGGAGAGGCAGCCCCGCCACTGGCGCAATCTCACCGTACTCGCGAGCCTCCTGGCCGTCCTGCTCGCCGATCCGGGGGCGAACGAGCAGCGCTTCCGCGTCTGGAGGTTGTGGATCCCGTACCTCGCCCCCCACCTTCCGTCCCCCATGCACACCTGTGCTTGGCAGGCGGGTGCCGGGTCGTACTCGGCCTCGACGCCCACAGCCTGACTCCTGTCTCTCGCTTCGCTCGGATATTGGGGAGGAAGGGCTGAATCCGGCCACCCCTGGCAGCACCAGCGGTCCCCTCGAACCCCCCTCCGCTTCACAGGAGTCACACAGATACCTCCTGGGTTGCGCACTTGATCAACGCATTCCGGATGGCTGTCGCTGCCGGAGTTGCTTTCACACCGGGCCGACATAGCTCCTGTTCTCGTCCCTTGACCGGCATGAACATGCTGCGCGAGAGTGGCCGGGCCGTGGGCGAATGGACCAGACCAAACATCCGCCCGTCGGCTTGTCGCTGCGCGTCGGGGGCGCGTCTATGTACTGATCCGCCTCCCCGATGCGTTCGCTCCAGCAGGGGGAAGCTCTTTGCGTTTCACCAAATCCGCCGCCGCTACGGCTGCCACCGCCGCAGCCCTGGCTGCCGGCCTTCTCACCGCAGTGCCCGCCTACGCCGGGACCTCATACGTGCACAACGACTGCACGTCCAGTGACAGGAGCCATCCGAACCACTGTTTCCGGATCCACTTCAACTCGCGGTCGGAGACCACGACTCAGTCGGACAGCGCCTGCTTCGCGACCCGCCGTGATCGCTCCAGTGAGTTCGGTTACACAGTGAACGGGGGCGCGATCGTCGTCCGGTTCGTCTTCGAGGACTTTCCCTCCGACGCGTACGGCGGGATGCCTTACCCGTGCGGTCACTACAAGGGGGACGGCGACGGGCAGGGCGTGGAAAGCAATGCCGCGTCCGCGTGGAACCAGGACCCCTATGCCGCGTACTCGGTGTATTCCGAGGACGGCTACAGCGGGGAGACCCAGTGGTATCCCAAGGCCGACGGCTACGCCCGAAACCTGGGCTCCGGTATCAAGAACCACAACGGTTCTCACAAGAGGTATGCCTGATGCGACAGACCCGACCCCTCGTGCTCGCCGTCACCGGCGCGGTCCTCGCCCTCACGGCGGCCTGCGGCGCCAACTCGGCCACCGACAAGAGTGCTGGAAGCCAGCAGAAGATCAAGACGGTGGCGATGCACCTGCCGGATGCGAAGGTCCGCGCCAGCTGGCCCAAGCAGGACGTGGCCTCCGGACTGGCCAAAGGCATGCGGCTTCCGCTGGAGAAGTACATGCTCGGCTATCCCGACATGGTGGACATCGAGAACGCCAAGGACGTCGTCAAGTCCGCGTGCATGAAACGACTCGGGTTCTCCTACACGCCCAAACTGATGGGCACGCAGCCGGCGGCCTCCTACAACGAGATGAACATGGAACGCCGCTACGGCATCACCGACCCCGCGAAGGCCGCAGCCCACGGGTTCGCGGTGGCCCAGGACACCGGCGGGCCGAGCCAGGCGGACCAGGATGCTGAACTCGCGCGCGAAGACCAGGAGTCCTCGGCCGAAGGCTGGGACGAGGCGATGAACGAGACCTGCATCCCCGAGGCCAACCAGAAGGTGGGCGTGCTGTTTCCCACCGACACTGCCGGAGACCTCGCCGGGCAGTCCCTCAAGGCCACCCGCTCCCAGCCCGTGGTACAACGCGCCGTCGCGTCCTGGTCCTCCTGCATGGCAGACCACGGACACCAGGTGAAGAGCCTGGACGACGCCGAGGGCCGGTTCGCCCAGCCCGGCAGGACCGGGATTCAGCCTGAGAAGGCAGAAGTATCGATGGCCACCGACGACGTCGCCTGCAAGAGCACCACCGGGCTGGTGTCCACCTGGTACACGGCGGAAACCGCCTACCAGAACAAGCAGATCACGTCGCACAAACAGCAGCTGGACGCTGCGAAGACCCGCGATGCCCGGCTGCTCAAGAAAGCACGTGCCGTCCTGGCAAGCGTCAGCACGGCACGCTGAGCCGTCCTGCCGTCAGATATCAGAGGAGACATGGTGGTGGCCAGGAGAACTGTCGTTGGCTGGATCGTGGCTGCCGCCGTCGTCTTCGGGGCAGCAGCCTGGCTCGCGCACCGCATGAATGCCGGCACCCAACCGGACACCGGCTCGCCGGAGTCGGTGAAGATCACGGACTCCGGCGTCCGGTACGAGCACGGCAAGCAGGTGTTCAGCGCCGACTACGCAATCCACAACGACGAGGGGCACGCGGTCACTTACACGGTGGTGTTCGACTTCGAGAACGGGACCACCCAGACCGTGACCAGGCGTATCGGGCCCGGCGTGTCCGTGCAGGGAACGATCAGCACACCGTTCGAGAAGCCACGTCCCTCGGCCGATGGCACACCCTCCGAGGTACGCGTCGCCAACGTCAGCACCTCAGAGTGATCCACAACCCGGGCACCGTTCTCGCCAAGGCCGGCAACCAGCAAGAGGGCCCGTTGTCGGCCTCCTGAGTCGACCGCCTTGCCCCGCCCGGGGCAAGGCGGTTTCTGTGACCGGCCCGCGGACCTCAAGCTACCGCCCTGTGATTCGCCCTTGCGCGCCCATGGTCCAGTCAAAACGTGCCCGCAGACCAGGGCACGGGACATCCCATCACACGAGAAATTCGGGGAACTTCTTTGAGATCCAGAAGACGATCATCCATATCTTTGGCCGTCCTTGCGGCGTGTACGGCGCTGACGGGCGGCCTGCTGCAAGCCGTCCCGGCCACGGCAGTCCCTGCCTCTCCAGGCGGTCACAGCCCTGCCACAAGCCCCGCTCCGTCGCCTGCAGGACGGGTGGCCGATCCGGACAAGAGACTGGGTGACGGGTGGAAGACATCCACGGACCGGGTGGTCACTGGCGTGGCTGACGCCACATCGTTCAAGATTCTTGTCGCGGACGAAGCCGACGCGTACCAGTGGAAGACTGCCGCGGCCTTGTCCGAGCCGGGCATGCCGGCGGATTCGTGGATCGGCAACACGTGCGTGATGGACCGCGACCATGTGGCTGCTGTGTACGCGCCCCGGTCGTTCACGAACAAACCGGACCTGATGCAGGGCGGTGCGTTCACGGCGATCATCAACACCAGCACCGGTGACGTGACGAAGCTGCCGTTCACCGGGACACTCGCCTACTTCGACCCCTCCTGCAACCCGCAGACCCACACGGCCGCGTTCACCGCCTTCCGTGACATGAACGACCCGGCCGCCACTCGGACCCGTGTCATGACCGTCGACACCGCCGGCAAAACGCTGAGCGCGTCGGCCACCAAGGGGGAAGTCACCAGCGCCGTACCCGTCAAGGACGGTGTGATCGGCGCGCTCAGCCGCCATCTGATTCACCTCGACCACAAGGGCAGGGTCAAGGACCTGCTCACGGCCGGTGGCGTCCCGTTCGACATCCACCCCGTCAACAGCGGTGACGTCGCCTTCGTCGAACACAACGGCGCCAAGCGCGCCCGCGCCCGGGTGTGGAGCGCGAAGGGCAAGACCTCCGTCATCGCCAGTGGCAAGCTCGGTGACCTCGACCTGGCACGAGGCGGCTCCTCCAGCGTGTTCCTCGTCGGGCATCCCACGGGTGACACTCACACCTCAGGCAGCGGCATCACCCGGCTCAACGCCCCGGTGAACACAGACGTCTCCAGCCTGGGCCGGCTCGCCGTCGACCCTGTTCTCGCACCGGGGCTACGTGCGGGCATCGACCGGATCAAGAATGCCGGCAAGGGCTTCACACAGACCGAGCCCGCTTCACAGCACACGACGCCGGCTCCAGGCATGCTGAAAACCGCCACGCCCCTGACGGTGACCTCCACCGCCGCAAGCACCGGCACCAGGCTCAGCCAGCAGGTCACCCCCACGCCACCCACGGCCGAAGCCCAGTTGTCTCCCGCCCTCGCCCCGGCTTCCAAGGCCCGCGCCGCAGCCGGCATCGGCTCAGGCAAGCACCCGCAATCGGCACGGGCCACCGCAGTGACGTCGATCGTGTCGCACGACCCCACCGACCCCGACCGCTGGTGCTCCGTCTCTCGCAACGACGTCAAGGCCCAGGCGTTGCAGCCCACTGAGGTTCCCCCTGCCGGCCGGACAGCTTGATACTGGGACGGATGGTCCCGGAGGAAGCAGTCACAGGTAGTGAGTAGCAAGAGCAACATGAGTA
>NZ_JBITGJ010000020.1:0-137437 GCF_044456925.1 Streptomyces sp. NPDC050743 | reverse complement strand
GTCCCAGCAGGTCCACGCGCAGAGCCGGGCGACGGGCGAGAAGGTGACCTGTGGTCCGGGGCAGTTGGACAAGATGCTGACCGAGGCACGCGGGGTGACGCCCTGGCTGGCTGAGGGCGCGAGCGTGCCTCAGCAGCAGGTGATACGCGACTTCGCCAGGTCGAGGGCGAAGGCGCTGAAGGACATCAAGGACCGGTTGCCGATGCACCGACGGGCCGGGATGCCCCGCTTGAAGAAGAAGCGGGAGGCGCGGCCCAGCCTCAACTACACCAGGCGCGGCTTCCGGCTTGATGACGGCCGCCTGCGACTAGCGGGCGGGATCGTGCTGAGGGTGGTGTGGTCGCGGGAGCTGCCCGCCGACCCGTCGAGTGTGCGGGTGTACCAGGACAGCCTCGGGCACTGGTATGCGTCCTTCGTCGTCCCGGCTCAGGTTCAGCCGCTCTGTGAGACCGGCCGCGTCCTGGGCGTGGACTGGGGTGTGAAGGAGACCGCCACCACCACCGACGACGCCTACGATCTCCCCCATGCCGAGCACGGCAAGCGGGCCGCGCAGCGGCTGGCGAGGTACCAGCGGATGATGGCCCGGCGGCGCCGTCCGAAGGGACAGCCCGCATCCGCCGGCTACCGCAAGGCCCAGGCACAGGCAGCGAAGCTGCACAAGAAGGTGGCGAGGCAGCGTGAGGACACGGCCCGCAAGTGGGCCAAGTCCGTGATGCGCGGCCACGACGGGGTTGCGGTGGAGGACTTCAGGCCGAGGTTCCTGGCGAAGACCACCATGGCCCGCAAGGCGGCCGATGCCGCCATCGCCGCGACCAAGCGCGCCCTGGTCGAGATGGGCCGCAAACACGCGCGGGACGTCCGTCTCGTGCACCCGGCGCACACCACGATGGACTGTGCCACGTGCGGAGCGAGAACCAAGCACGCACTGCCTCTGTCGATGAGAACGTATGCCTGCACCGTGTGCGGAGCCGTGTCCCCCAGGGACAAGAACTCCGCCCGCGTGATGCTGGTCCGGGCAGGTTGGAACCCGGACGGTGCCGAGGGCGTAGGACCACCTGAGCCGCCGGCTCCGGTGGCGGCCTGAGCCGTAAATCCCCGCTCAGCCCTGGAGGGTGGAGAATCCACTCCCTTCAGGGAGGGGAGCCTTCAACGTTCAAGACGCAATCCAGACGCCCGAGTTGATCTCCGCTCGCGTCCCGGGCGCTCCGGTCGTTCCCGCGCCCCGCGGGGGCTCCTATCGTGAGCCCCATGACGAGCATCCCGCACGCCGCTCCCGGTGAACCCGACCCGCTGCACACCCTCGGCCTGGAGCAGCTGCGCCGCCGTACGAGCATGAAATGGCGCACCTACCCCGAGGACGTGCTGCCGCTGTGGGTGGCCGAGATGGACGTACCCCTCGCTGGACCAGTCGTCCGGGCCGTGACCGACGCGCTCGCCCTCGGCGACACCGGGTACCCCGCCGGCACCGCCTACGCCGAGGCGCTGGCCGCGTTCGCCGCACAACGCTGGAACTGGGACGGGATCGCCGTCGAGCGTACCGCGATCGTTCCGGACGTGATGCTCGGTGTGGTCGAGATGATCAAACTGGTCACCGGGCCCGGCGATCCGGTGGTCGTCAATCCGCCGGTGTATCCCCCGTTCTTCCAGTTCGTCACGCACATGGACCGCCGGGTGGTCGAAGCCCCGCTCTGCGCCGGGCTGCGGATCGACCCGGCCGCGCTGGAGGAGGCGTTCCGGCAGGCGACCGCCGGGACCGGCCGCGCCGCCTTCCTGTTGTGCAGCCCGCACAACCCCACCGGGACCGTGCACACCGCCGACGAACTGGCCGCCGTCGCGGCCCTCGCGGAGCGGTACGGCGTCCGGGTCGTCGCGGACGAGATCCACGCCCCGCTCGTCGCCCCCGGCGTCACCTTCGTGCCGTACCTGAGCGTGCCCGGCGCCGAACGCGGCCTGTCCCTGATGTCGGCCTCCAAGGGCTGGAACCTCGCCGGCATCAAAGCCGCCCTCGCCCTGGCCGGGCCGAAGGCCGCCACCGACCTCGACCGGCTCCCCGAGGAGGTCGGCCACGGCCCCAGCCATCTCGGTGTCATCGCCCACACCGCCGCCCTGCGCGAGGCCACCGGCTGGCTGGACGCGCTGCTCGCCGGGCTGGAGACCAACCGGAGCCTGCTCGCCGGCCTGCTCGCCGAGCACCTGCCCGCGATCCGCCTGCACCCCGCCGAGGCGACCTATCTGGCCTGGCTCGACTGCCGCGCCCTCGGTCTCGGCGACGACCTCGCGCAGGTCTTCCTCGACCGCGGCCGGGTCGCCCTCAGCTCCGGCCTGCCCTTCGGCACCGGTGGCGCGGGGTACGTGCGGCTGAACCTGGCGACCTCACCCGACATCCTCACCGAGGGAGTACGGCGCATGGCGGCGGCCCTGCGGTGACCGGCCGGGCCGCGAGAACGCGTGACCGAGCCGGTCCGCCGAGCAGGGCGGCCCCTACACTGCCGTGCATGGACGACACGCGGCTGGACCGGCTCGGCTCCGGCAAGTACCTGCTGGTGACCAGCCACCGCAAGAACGGCACCCCGGTCGCCACCCCGGTGTGGGTGGTCCGCGACGGTGACACCCTCGGTGTCTGGACGGCCGCCGACAGCTTCAAGGTCAAGCGGATCCGCCGCCGCTCCGACGTCCTCGTGGGCCCCTGCGACCTGCGCGGCAACCCCACCGGCGACCAGGTTCCGGCCACGGCGGAGATCACCGACGCCACCACCACCGCCCACTACCGGGACCTGATCGCCCGCAAGTACGGCATCGTCGGCCGCCTCACCCTGCTGGGCAGCCGGCTGCGGCGCGGACTGGACGGAACGGTCGGCATCCGGGTGACCCTCGCGGAGTGAGGACTGCGACAGCCCACGGCCGACAGCCGCTCACCGCGAGGCAGTCGGTGCCGGGGCCGTGGCGCCGGTGACGGTGCGGACGGGACCCCGTCAGGTCCAGGCGCCCCGGTACGGCTCGTCCAGCAGCTGGAAGACCGGCTCGCCCCGTACCGGATCCTGAGCGGTGGACAGCCGGACCCGGTCGCCGCTGTGGATGCCGACCGGCGGGCCCATGACCCGGCCGCGTACGACGAACCCCTCGGCCATCTCTATCAGCGAGACATTGCGCGCCGCGGGCGTGTTGCGGTGCACCACGGTGGAGTGCCGGACCGTCCCGACCCCCTCACTGCGTTCGGTGCGCAGCTCGCTGCCCTGGCACACCGGACACAGCAGCCGGTGGTACATCGCGGTGCCGCACCAGGTGCAGCGCTGGAAGACGATGGCGTCCCTGGAGTCCGCGAAGACGGGGTCGAGAACACCCGCCGCGGAGCCGGCCGCCGAATGCGAGGCGTTTGCTGAGTAGTGGTACACGCTGGTCAACTCCCTGCGCTCGGCCGGAATCCCGCGTGTCCGGCGCGCACCGGGCACACGCGTGCGCGGCGGCCGTGCCACCGTGCACGCCGACAGAGTATGGCACTCAGTGTCACTCGTAAAGGCACTGCGTACCCCCATGTGGCGGAGAGGGTCCGTCAGGTGCGCCCGAGCGCCGCCTCCAGCTCCTGCACCACCCGCCACAGCGGGGCGTCCCGGCGGGTCACCAGCACCACCACGTCCTCCAGGCCGCCCTCCGCCTCGCCGGCCGGCGGCGGGGCGATCCGCGCGGGCGCCGAGGCGGGCTCGGCCGGGTGCCCGAACGCCCGCTGCACATACCCCAGGGCGTGGTCCACGGCCGCGCCGGCGTCGCCCCTGCCGTCCGAGCGCAGCCAGGAGCGCAGGGCGTTGTTGTGCGCGGCGACCACCGCGGCCGCGACGACATCCGCCCGCAGCGTCCCGTCGGGCCGGCCGGCGAACCGTCCGCGCAGGTACTCGGCGAGCGCGCGCTCGTAACGCCACACCACCGACAGCTCGTAGGCCCGCAGGCCCGGCACCTGTTTGGTGAGGCGGTAGCGCTGCACGGAGAACGCCGGGTTCTCCGCGTACATCCCCAGCACCAGCCGGGCCGCGTCGCACACCCGGCGCACCGGTTCGTCGCCCTCGTCGCTCGCGGCGAGGAAGGCGGTCATGTCGGCCAGGCAGCGCTCGTGGTCGGGGAAGACCACGTCCTCCTTGGAGGGGAAGTAGCGGAAGAACGAACGCCGGCCCACCCCGGCCAAGGCCACGATGTCGTCCACGGTGGTCTGCTCGTACCCGCGTTCCAGGAACAGCTGGAAGGCCGCCGCGACGAGGGCCTCCCGCATCGGAGGCTTCGCGGCCGGCGCCGCGCTGCTGGAGCTCATGGAGGGGAACGTAGCACCCGGACGGATCCGGATGACACTCAGTGCAGCCCAGGTGGGTGCCTGGGGGAACTGAGTGCTGTGGGGTCGGATTGCCGAACACCGGAGCGATCGACGGGTGCTCGCGGTGCCGTCGTACACGCCGATCGAGGCGGGCCCCGGCGCACGGTGCGCCGGGGCCTTGAGGGCATGGACCTCGGGGAGTTGTGGGCGGCCGGGCTGTGAGCCCGCCGGACCTCAGGCCAGGGTGACCTCGACCGGCAGCTTCTTGATGCCGTTGACGAAGTTCGAGCGGACTCGGGGGACTTCACCGGTCAGGCGGATCCCGGCGAGGCGCGGGATCAGCTCCTCGAACATGATCCGGATCTCGGTGCGGGCGAGCAGGTTGCCCAGGCACAGATGCGGGCTGCCCTTGCCGAAGGTGACGTGGTCGTTGTTCTGCCGGGCCACGTCGAAGTCGTACGGGTCGCCGAAGACCTCCTCGTCACGGTTGCCGGAGGCGTACCACATCACGACCTTGTCGCCCTCCCTGATCCGCTTGCCGCCCAGCTCGACGTCCCGGGTCGCGGTACGGCGGAAGTGGTAGACGGGGGAGGCCCAGCGGAGGAACTCCTCCACGGCCGTGGGGATCAGGGAGGGGTCCTCCTGGAGACGGGCGAGCTGCTCGGGGTGCTGGAGCAGGGCCAGCATCGAGTGGGTGATGGTGTGCCGGGTGGTCTCGTTGCCCGCGACGACCAGGAGCAGGAAGTAGTTGTCGAAGTCCTGCGCGGACAGCGGGACCCCGTCGCGCGGCGTGGTGTTGACCAGCTTCGACACCAGGTCCGTGCCCTCACCGCCGCGCCGCTGCCGGGCCAGCTCCCGCCCGTACTCGAACACTTCGAGCGAGGCCGGGGAACGGAACGGCAGGTCGCGGTACTTCTCGCTCTCCTCGCTGTGCAGCAGCACGTCCGCGTAGTCGGGGTCGGTGTTGCCGATGATGCGGTTGCCCCAGTCGATAAGCTGCTGGTTGTCCGCCGGCGGCACGTCCAGCAGCCGGGCCAGGACGTTGATCGGGAAGTCGGCCGACACCTCCTTGACGAAGTCGAAACGGCCCTTGGCCAGCGCCGCGTCCAGCGTCGTCGCGGTCAGCCCGCGCAGGAAGTCGGTGTAGCTGTTGATCACGCTCGCGCCGAACTGCCGCTGGATCACGCTGCGCAGCGCCCGGTGCCGTACGCCGTCCAGCTCAAGGATGGAGGCCCGCTTCTTGATCTGGTCGTCGTCCAGCTCCTCCAGGTTGACGAACCGCGTCGAGGTGAACGTCTCGGAGTCCCGGTCGACGCGGGCGATGTCGGCGTGCCGGGTGACCGCCCAGAAGCCGGAGTTGGGCGCCGCCTCCGGCTGCCAGTGCACCGGGTCCTCGTGGCGCAGGGTGTGGAACATCCGCCACGGGGTGACCCCGTCGGTGAAGTTGTCGAGGTCGGCGAGGTCGACGTCCTCAAGGGGCATCGGTTCGTGCGCGGCGGCGGTCGGGGTCTCGGTGGTCATGCGTGGGCTCCTCGGCGTCACTGGGGGCGGCGTGCGGGTCACAGGTGGTAGGCGTACTCGGTGAACTCCCAGTCGGTGACGAACCGTTGGAAGCGCTCGACCTCGTCGCGCTTGTAGGAGAGGAAGGAGGTGGTGAAGTCCTTGCCGAGGATCTCGGTCAGGGCGGTGTCCGCCTCCAGCGCGTCCAGCGCGGCGGACAGGGTCGTCGGCAGCATGGCCGACCGGGTGGTGTCGTAGCCGTAGCCCTCCAGCGGGGCCGGGGGCTCCTCGCCGGTGAGCACCCCCAGCAGGGCGGCGGCGATGGTGCCGGCGATCGCCAGGTACGGGTTGGCGCTCGCGTCGCCGAGCCGCAGCTCCATGCGTGCGCCGCCGCCGCGCTCCGGCGGGATGCGCACCATGGCGCTGCGGTTGTCCAGCCCCCAGTCGATCAGCCAGGGCGCGAGGGTGTCCGGGCCGAAGCGCTTGTACGAGTTCACCGTGGGGTTCAGCAGCGCGGCCAGGGCCGGGGCGTGCGCGAGGACGCCGGCCACGGCGTGGCGGGCGGCGGCGGAGAGGCCGTACGGCCCCGCCGGGTCGTCGAAGGCGTTGCCGCCCTCGGCGTCGTCGCACGACAGGTGCAGATGGAAACCGGAGCCGCCGGAGTCGTTGAACGGCTTGGCCATGAAGGTGGCCAGCCGGCCCTCGCGGCGGGCCAGCTCCTTGATCGCGGCCTTGAAACGGAAGGCGCGGTCGGCGGCCGACAGGGCCTCGGAGTGGATCAGGTTGATCTCGAACTGGCCGGCGTCGAACTCGTGGTTCCCGCTGATCACGCCGATGTTCAGATCGCGCACCTGGCGCAGGGTGCGCAGCAGGTGGTTGTCCGGGTCGGCGCGCAGGCCCGCGGTGTAGACGACGCCCGGGTGGCGGGCGTACCGGCGCCAGCCGCCGTCGGGGGCCGGGTCGCACAGGTAGTACTCCAGTTCCGGTCCGACGACGGGCCGCAGCCCGTGCTCGCGGCAGCGCTCCAGGACCGTGCGCAGCAGGTCGCGGGGCGACTCGGGCGCCGGGGAGCCGGTGGCCGGGTCCACGACCTCCCCGAGACAGGAGGCGACGCCCGGCTCCCACGGCAGCGCGGTCAGCGTGTCCAGATCCGGCCGTACGGCGATGTCGGGCAGCCCCGCGTCCAGGCCGCCGCTGACCGGGACGACGTCGCCCTGCGGGCTGGTGTGGTAGACGGCCCGGCAGAACGCCAGCCCGTGCTCGACGGCCCGGGGCAGCTCCTCGACCAGGACGTCACGGGCCCGGTCCGTGCCGATCAGATCGGGATAGGTCACCCGGACGACGTCGATGCCGTCGGCGGCGAGCCGGTCCGTGTGGCGGCGGATTTCCTGCAGGTCATGAGCGCTCACCGGGGTCTCCTGAGGCGGATGTCGGGGCACCTCCGGGACGCGTCGTCGGGGAGGCGGGTGGCGTGGGGAGGAGGAGCCGGGGCGCGGTGGGGAGAGGCCCTGTGACGGGCGGCCCGGACAGCCACGGCTCCTTGTTTGATGCCAAACGGTATGGAGCGTCAAGCCGTACCGCAAGGTTTCGGCAGCAAGAATTTATCCATCCGGATAGGTATTGACCAGGGGGTGGCGGCTGCCTACCTTGTTTGAAGCCAAACGAGTTCGGGGCAGCGGTCACCGCTCCCCGTTGGCCGGGGCCCTTCCTGAGCCGGACGGGCCCCACTTCTCCCCTTCTTCACTCCGCTCGGAGTGACAGCGACGCCCTCACCCTCAGGAGGACCGGCCATGAAGGTCGTCGTCGACATGAACAAGTGCCAGGACCACGGGCAGTGCGTCTTCGCGGCACCCGACGTCTTCCGGCTCGACGCCGACGGGCACCTCGCCTACGTCGCCGACCCCGACGACGCCCTGCGCGAGGAGGTCGAGGAGGCGGCCGACGTCTGCCCCCTCCAGGCCATCCGGATCGAGGACTGACCCATGAGCGGTCGCATCGTCGTCGCCGGCGCCTCCATGGCCGGCCTGCGCGCCGCCGAACAGCTCCGCGCGGCCGGCTGGACCGGCGCGATCACCCTCGTGGGGGACGAACCCCACATGCCCTACAACCGGCCCCCGCTCTCCAAGGAGGTCCTCGCGGGCCGCGCGCCCTTCGAGTCGCTGGCCTTCCGCCCCCGGGCGAGCGTGTCCGACGCCGAGTGGCGCCTCGGCCGCACGGTCGTCACGGCCCGGCTCGCCGAGCGCACCGTCGAACTCGACGGCGGCGAGGTGCTCTCCTACGACGGCCTGGTCGTCGCCACCGGCATGCGGCCCCGGCGCCTTGGCTGCCCTGGCCCGCTCGCCGGCCGGCACACCGTGCGCACCCTCGCCGACGCCCAGGGCCTGCGCGAGGCCCTGACCCGGCCCGGCGTCCGGGTGGTCGTGGTCGGCTCCGGCTTCATCGGCTGCGAGGTCGCAGCCACCGCCGTCGGACTCGGCGTCGCCGAGGTCACCGTCGTCGACCCGCTGCCGCTGCCCATGGTCGGCCCGCTCGGGGAACTGCTCGCCCGGGCGCTGCTCAAGCGGCACGAGGAGCGGGGTGTGCGGTTCCGGCTCGGCACCGGCGTCCAGGCCTTCGCGGGCGATCGGACGGTCACCGGAGCGATCCTGGACGACGGTTCGGTCCTGCCCGCGGACGTGGTGGTCGAATCGGTCGGTTCGATCGCCAACACCGAGTGGCTCGAAGGCAACGGCCTCGACCTGACCGACGGCGTCCTCACGGACGAACTGCTGCGGGTCGGCGGCCGCCCCGAGGTGGTCGCGGTGGGTGACGTCGCCCGCTTCCCCAACGCCCGCTACGACGGCGTACCCCGCCGCGTCGAGCACTGGTCCATCCCCACGGACACCGCGAAGCACGCGGCGAAGGCGCTGGTCGGCCATCTCATGGGCTCCGACGCCGAGTTGGCGCCCTTCTCGCCGCTGCCCACCTTCTGGAGCGACCAGCACGAGTTCCGGCTGCAGTCCTTCGGGGCGCCGGTACTCGGCAGGGACGACGTACGGGTTCTGGACGGCGAGCCCGAGGGTGACGTCCTGGTCGGCTACCACGCCGACGGCCGGCTGGTCGGCGTCGTCGCGCTGGGTGGCCCCGCCGCCGCGTCCGCCGCCGTCCGCCACCGCGCCGAGCTGCTCCGGCAGCCCGCCCTCACTGCCTAAGGAACCCCCGCCATGTCCAGTGTCCGTGGTTACTTCCATCCCAAGACGGCGAGCGGTGCCTCCTCGCTGATCCCGTCCCCGCCGTGGCGCTACTCCGGCGACCTGCTCACCGTCGAGTACCGGACCGATCCGGCGCGGGTGCGCGAACTGCTCCCCGAACCACTGGAGTTGGCCGACGATGACCCCGGCGCGGTGGCGTTGATCTGGGCCGACTGGCAGTCCTGCTCCGCTTCCGGGAACGAGCTGCTGGATCCCGTGCGCTCCCAGTACAAGGAGGCCTTCGCGGTCGTCCGCTGCGCATACCGCGGGCAGACGTACTCGCGGTGCGTCCACATCTGGGTCGACAAGGACTTCGCGATCGCCCGGGGGCTGCACCAGGGGTATCCGAAGAAGCTCGGGTCCATTCACCAGACGCGGCCGCATCCCTACGGGCCCGCTCCGCGGATCGAGGCGGGGGCGCGGTTCGGGGCGACACTCGCCGCAGCAGACCGGCGGCTCGCCCAGGCCGTGGTGACGTTGCGGGAGCCGTCCGCGACCAACGGATTCGTCAATGCCCACCCCATGGCCCACCATCGCTGGCTGCCCTCGATCGAGAAGGGCAAGGGGCTCGCGCTGGACGAGCTGATCGAGTCGGGGGCGGCCTCCTTCGAGGCCGGACAGGCCTGGGTCGGCGAGGCGGAGCTGGAGCTGTTCGAGGCGCCGACGGAGGAGCTGGCGCGGCTGGAGGTGCGCGAGCCGATCGCCGCGTACTACCGGCAGGTGGGCGTCGTGTGGGACGGCGGGCGGTTGCTGGAGTCCGGCACGTCCGGAGCACGTGCCGAGTAGGGCGCTTCACCACGTCTCGTATCAAAGGAACCCTTCTCATGACCGACAAGATCACCGTCGCCGGCGTCTCCGTCGACACCCGGCACTGGATCGGCGGCGAGCGAGTCGCCTCCGCCGAGACCTTCACCGACCACTCGCCCATCGACGGCGCCCACCTGGGCGACATCGCCCGCGGCGGCCCCGCCGAGGCCCGGGCCGCCGTCGCCGCCGCGAAAGCCGCCTTCCCCGGCTGGGCCGCCACCCCCCGGACCGAGCGCGCCCGCATCCTGCACGCCATCGCCGACGGCGTCGAGAAGCGGCTCGAAGAGCTGGCCATCGTCGAGACCACCGACAACGGCGCCCTGCTGCGCTCCCACCGTCGCGGCGTCATGCCCCGCGTCGCCCACAACTTCCGCTTCTTCGCCGACTGGCTGCTCCACCTGGACCACGAGGACTTCGAGACGCGCGGGCACACCAACCACGTCAGCTGGGACCCGGCAGGCCCCTGTGTGCTGATCACGCCGTGGAACGCCCCGCTGATGCTCGCCACCTGGAAGGTCGCCCCGGCCCTCGCCGCCGGAAACACCGTGGTGCTCAAGCCCGCCGAATGGTCGCCACTGACCGCCTCGCTCCTCGCCGACATCGCGGCCGAGGCGGGGCTGCCCGCCGGAGTCCTCAACGTGGTGCAGGGCTACGGCGCCGAGATCGGCGACGCCCTCACCTCCCACCCGGACGTGCGCCGGATCAGCTTCACCGGCTCCGTGCCGACCGCCCGCCGCATCGCCGCGTCGGCCGCCGCCCACCTGACCCCGCTCAGCCTCGAACTCGGCGGCAAGTCACCGCTGCTGGTGTTCGCCGACGCCGACCTGGATCTCGCCGTGGACCTCGCGGTGGAGCAGTACGACAACGCGGGGCAGGTGTGCCTCGCCGCCACCCGCCTCCTGGTCGAGGAGCCGGTAGCCGAGGAGTTCACAAGGCGCTTCGTCGACAAGGCGACTCGTCTCAGGCAAGGCGACCCCCGCGACGAAGCCACCGACATCGGACCCACCATCCACCCGCGCCAGCTGGAGAAGATCGACGGGTTCGTGCGCCGGGCCGTCGAGGCCGGAGCGCGCGCCGTCATCGGCGGACGCCGGGGCGAGGGCCAGTACTACGCCCCCACGCTCCTCACCGATGTCGCCCAGGACTCGGAGATCGTCCAGGAAGAGGTCTTCGGGCCGGTCCTGACCCTCCAGACCTTCGCCACCGAGGACGAGGCCGTCCGCCTCGCGGGCGACACCCGCTTCGGTCTCGCCGCCACCGTCGCCACCGGCGACCGGGACCGAGCCGAACGCGTCACCGCACAGCTGGTCGCGGGCACCGTCTGGGTGAACTGCTTCTTCGTCCGCGATCTGCAGGCACCCTTCGGCGGCTCCCGCCTCTCCGGCGTCGGCCGCGAGGGCGGCACCTGGAGCTTCGACTTCTACTGCGACCTGAAGAACACCGTCACCGCCCCGAAGGGATGGAAGGACCATGGGTGAGATCGTCGGGGCGGGGCTGCTCGCCCACGTCCCCACCATCGTGCTGCCCGAGGCCGACCGGCTGGAACTGAACGAGGGCAAGGAGATCACCCTCGTCACCGGGCTTCAGCGGCTTCGCAGGGACGTCTTCGAGCGCGACGACTACGACACCGTCGTCGTCCTGGACTCGCACTGGGCCACCACGGTCGAGTTCGTCGTCACCGCACAGCCACGCCGCGCGGGCCTGTTCACCTCCGAGGAGCTGCCGCGCGGCATGTGCCGGATGCCGTACGACTTCCCCGGCGACCCCGAACTCGCCCACAACATCGCCTCGTTCGCCGACAAGCACGGCACCTGGATCACCGCGATCGACGACGCCTACCTGCCGATCTACTACGCCACCATCAACCTCTGGAAGTTCCTCGGCGAGGGCCTGCCGGACAAGCGCTGGGTGACCATCGGCGTCTGCCAGACCGGGGACATGGAGGACCATCTGCGGCTCGGCCGGGCGCTCGCCGACGGCATCGCCGCCACCCCGGGCCGCCGGGTGCTGCTCATCGCCTCGGGGGCCTTCTCGCACACTTTCTGGCCGCTGCGCGAACTGCGCGACCACGAGGCCAGCGACCCGGTGCACATCTTCACCCCCGAGGCCCGCGCGGCCGACGAGGAGCGCATCGCCTGGTTCAAGGAGGGCCGCCACGACAAGGTCCTCGACACCATGGACGAGTTCTGGAAGTTCAAGCCGGAGGCGAAGTTCTTCCACTACCTGATGATGGCCGGCGCCCTCGGCGAGCGGGCCTGCACCGCCCTGGCCCGCCAGTACGGCGCGTACGAGAACTCCGTCGGCACCGGCCAGGCGCACCTGTGGTTCGACCGGCCCGCCGACGGCTGGACCGGCGCCAGCCTGCCCACGCCCAACGCCCCGCGCACCCCGCACAGCCGTATCTGAGGAGCCCCGTCATGCCCGAATACCGCCGCGTCCTTCTCGACGGCGCCGCCGTCCAGGTCACCGTCGACGGGGACGAACTCGTCGCCGGGGACGGCCGCCGGGTGAAGACCGAGGACGCCCAGCACCTGCCCCCGGTGGTCCCGTCCAAGGTCATCGCCGTCCACCTCAACCACCGCAGCCGGGTGGAGGAGTTCCGGATCGACCTCCCGGACACCCCCACCTACTTCCACAAGCCGACCTCCTCCCTCAACTCCCACAAGGGCGCGGTCGTCCGCCCCGAGGGCTGCAAGTGGCTCAACTACGAGGGCGAGGTGGCCATCGTGATCGGGCGGACCGCGCGGAACGTCTCCCCCGCCGAGGCGGGGGAGTACATCGCCGGCTACACCGTCGCCAACGACTACGGCCTGCACGACTTCCGCGACACCGACGCGGGCTCGATGCTCCGGGTCAAGGGCTCGGACACGCTGTGCCCGCTCGGCCCGGGTCTGGTCACCGACTGGGACTTCCGCGGCAAGCGCCTGCGGACCTACGTCAACGGCGAGGTCGTCCAGGACGGGTCGACCGACGAGATGAAGTGGGACATGCACTACCTCGTCGCCGACATCGCCCGCACGATCACCCTGTACCCCGGTGACGTGCTGCTGTCCGGCACTCCCGCCAACTCGCGGCCCGTCCGGCCGGGCGACGTGGTGGAGGTGGAGGTGGAGGGTCTCGGCCGGCTCACCAACCACATCGTCACCGGACCGACCCCGATCCGGACCGACGTCGGCGCGCAGCCGACCGAGTCCGAGGAGGTGCTGTCCACCGCGCTCGGCGGCGACTGGGAGTTCCGGGGCATCCGGCCCCCACGGCGGTGAACCACGGATCCTGCGCCGTGCCGCCGGCGGGTAGGGTCGCGGCCATGACCGAATCCGCCGAGACCTCGCCGCACACTCCCGAGGCCTCGCAGGGCGACGCTCCCCGGGCCTCGCGGAGCGACGTGCCCCGGGCGTCGCAGGGCAGCGACACACACGACCGCGCGCCGGGTGGTGCTGGTGACGGCGTGCGGGGGGATGCTCCGGAGTCCGTGCGGCGCGACGGTCCTGACCGTGGTCCGGGTGGTGGCGACGGCGCCGTGCGGGGGGATGTTCCGGGGGCCGTGCGGGGCGACGGTCCTGACCGTGGTCCGGGTGGTGGCGACGGCGCCGTGCGGGCGGATGTTCCGGGGGCCGTGCAGGGCGTTGATCCTGACCGTGGTCCGGGTGGTGCCGATGACGGGGTGCGGGGGGATGCTCCGGAGTCCGTGCGGGGCGGTGGTCCCGACCGTGCTCCGGGCGGTACACACGATCCCGTGCCGGGCGATGTTCCCGAGCCTTCGGGGAGCGACGCCCGTGAGCCTGTGCCGGGCGACGCTGCCGAGTCCTCGGGGAGCGGCGCCCATGGCCCCGTGCCGGGCGACGCTGGCGATGTCTCGCAGAGCGACGCCCCTGGCAGCGCGCGGGGACGTCGCGGCCGGCCTCGCAAGCGGCTCGGGTACGGCGAGGGTCGCGAGGCGTTGCTCAGGGCCGCCGTCCGGGTCGTCGGGCGGCGCGGGCTGCGGCATCTGACCTATCGGGCCGTCGCCGAGGAGGCGGGCGTCACTCACGGTCTGGTCGTGCACCACTTCGGTTCCCGTGACGCGCTGATCGAGGAGTCCCTCGCCTACGCCATCCGCACCAGCCTCAGCAGCAGCCTGCTGGAGCCCGGCACCGGCCGGCCCGACGACTTCGTCGCCGGTCTGACGGACATGGTGGAGGAGGACGCGGACGGGCAGGCGTACCAGTACGAGCTGTTGCTGGAGGCCCGCCGCCGCCCGGAGTTGCTGCCGCAGGTCAAGGGGCTGTACGAGCAGTACTTCGGCGCCTCCCGGCGCGAGCTGGACCGGATACTGCCGCAGGGCGCGAGCGCGGCCTTCAACCGGCTCGTCTTCGCCGCGCTGGACGGTCTGGTCCTGCACCAGCTGACCGGGATCGCCGACCGCGCGGAGACCGAGGCGGGCCTTGCCGAGCTGCGCCGCCTCCTGCACGGCCTGGGCGAGGGCCCGTGCGCGGACCGCGACCCGGACGCGCGTCCGCCCGCCGACCGCGACTGAGCGTGCCCGGCACGAAACCCCCCGTCGCGGTGCGGCGGGGGGTTCGTCGTGTGATCCCACAGTCACCGTCCGGTCCGTGATTTCCCCGCCCCAACCCCTTGCCATGTGGATAGTTCCGGCCCACCATGAGGCAACTCGTTTGGCTCAAAACGAAATCCTCCCTTCCCTCAGCAGGTGATCCGAGTGGACAGTCAGACGGTCGACGCACGCCCCCGGGCCGGAGAGGCCCCCCAGCCCGCAGGAACCCTCAAGCGCAACGCCCTGGGAGTCCTGGGCATCCTCTTCTTCGTCCTCTCCGCCCAGGCTCCGCTGACCGGCATCGCGGGCGCCGTCCCGATCGCCGTGGCCCTCGGCAACGGACCCGGCGCCCCGGCCGCCTACGCCGTCGCCGGCGCGGTGATCCTGCTGTTCTCGGTGGGGTTCGTGGCGATGGGCCGGCACGTGGTGAACGCGGGCGCCTTCTACACGTACATCGGCAAGGGCCTCGGCCGGACCACCGGCAGCGGCAGCGCCGCGGTGGCGCTGTTCGCCTACTGCACCGTCCAAGCCGCCATGTACGGCCTGTACGGCTACACCGTCGCCGGCCTGGTCGAGCACTACACCGGCCTGCACGCGGCCTGGTGGGTGTGGGCCCTGCTGACCATGGTGGTCGTGCAGGTGCTCGGCGCCGCCGGCATCGAGATCGGCGCCAAGGTGCTCGCCGTCTTCGTGCTCGCCGAGTTCAGCATCCTGCTCGCCTTCGCCCTGGTCACCCTGTTCAAGGGCGGCGGCCCCGAGGGTCTCGACATCGCCGGCACCTTCTCGCCGAGCGCGGTCCTGCAGGGCGCCCCGGGCGTGGCCCTGATGTTCGCCGTCGCCTCGATGTTCGGCTTCGAGGCCACCGCGATCTACGGCGAGGAGGCCCGCGAGCCGCACCGGACCGTCCCCCGGGCCACCTATCTGTCGGTCGCCGTCGTCACCGGCTTCTTCGCCTTCACCTCGTGGATGCTCGTCTCCTCCTACGGCGCCTCCAAGGTCACCGCGGCGGCCGGCAAGGCGCTGGCGGGCGGCGACTCCACGGTGTTCGTCTTCGCGCCCATCGCGCACCTCTTCGGCGGCTGGGCGAACGACGTCCTGCCCGTCCTGCTGGGCACCTCCCTCTTCGCCGGCATCCTCGCCTTCCACAACTCCGCCAACCGCTATCTGTTCTCGCTCAGCCGCGAGGGCCTGCTGCCGGGCCGGCTGCGCTCCCTCAACAGCCGCCGGTCGCCGTGGGCGGCGGGCCTGGTGCAGACGGCGATCGCCGTGCTGCTGGTGGTCCCGTTCGCCCTCGCGGGCAAGGACCCCGTCCTCACCCTCTTCTCCTGGTTCAGCGGCGTCGGCGTCCTCGCCTGCATGCTGCTGTACTTCCTCACCTCCCTCTCCGTGATCGTGTTCTTCCGCCGCGAACGCCTCGACGCCCGCCGCTGGAACACCCTGATCGCCCCCTCGCTCGGCGCCCTCGGCATCGCCGCCGTGATCTGGGTGATCCTCGCGAACTTCACCACCCTCATCGGCGGCGACGCCACCACCGCGGCCTGGCTCACCGCCGCCGTCCCCGCGGTGCTGCTCCTGGGCGCCGGGACCGCACGCCTGGTCCACGCCCGGACCGCCGCCCGCCGCTGACGCACCCCCACCCGGCCCGGCCCCCCGACGGGGCCGGGCCCCCGTACCTGGACAGGAACACCATGCTGGACGTCACCCATGACGAACTGCTGCGCCGGGCCAAGGCGTTCGACCCGCCCGTGCAGCACCACATCGACGGAACCGACGAACCCGGGGGAGGGCGGACCTTCACGGTCGTCTCGCCCCGCGACGGTCAGCCCCTCGCCGAAGTGGCCGACGCCGGGGAGAGCGAGGTCGACCACGCGGTCGCCGCAGCCCGCCGCGCCTTCGACTCCGGGCCCTGGCCCCGGCTCGCCCCCGCCGAACGCGGCCGTGTCCTGCTGCGCATCGCCGAACTCCTCGAAGAGCAGCGGGAACGGCTCGCCCTCACCATCAGCCTGGAGATGGGCAAGCCGGTCACCGACGCCCACGACATCGAGCTGCGCGCCGCCATCGGCACGTTCCGCTGGTACGGCCAGCTCGCCGACAAGCTGGCCGACGAGTCCCCGCACACCGCCCCCGACGCCCTCGCCCTCGTCAGCCGTGAACCGGTGGGCGTGGTCGGCGCGGTCGTCCCCTGGAACTTCCCCCTCACCCTCGCGAGCTGGAAGGTCGCGCCGGCGCTCGCGGCCGGCTGTACGGTCGTGCTGAAGCCGTCCGAGTGGTCCCCGCTGTCGGCGCTGCTGCTGGGCCGGATCGGCACCGAGGCCGGACTGCCGCCGGGCGTGCTCAACGTCGTCACCGGCGACGGCCCCACCGCCGGCCGCGCCATCGGCCTGCACCCGGACGTCGACGTGGTCGCCTTCACCGGCTCCACCGCCGTGGGCCGGCACTTCCTGCGCTACTCCGCCGACTCCAACCTCAAGCGGGTCTGGCTCGAACTCGGCGGCAAGTCGCCTAACATCGTGCTGCCCGACGCCCCCGGCCTGGACCGGGCCGCCGCCACCGCCGCCTGGGGCATCTTCTTCAACCAGGGCGAGATGTGCACCGCGCCCTCCCGGCTCCTGGTGCACTCCTCGATCGCCGAGCGCGTCACCGAGGCGATCGTCCGCCGCGCCCGCGAGCTCCGGGTCGGCGACCCGCTCGACCCGGCCACCGAGATGGGCGCCCTCGTCGGCGCGGCCCACCTCGACCGCGTCCTGGAGCACATCACCACCGCCGAGGCGGCGGGCGCCCGCCTGCGCGCCGGCGGCACCCGCACTCTCACCGAGACCGGCGGCAGCTACCTCACCCCCACCGTCTTCGACCAGGTCACCCCCGCGATGCGGCTGGCCCGCGAGGAGATCTTCGGGCCGGTGCTCTCCGTCCTCGCCTTCGACGACCTCGACGAGGCGGTACGGCTCGCCAACGCCACCGAATACGGCCTCGCCGCCGGCCTGTGGACCTCCGACCTCGGCACCGCGCACCGGGTCTCCCGCGCGCTCAAGGCGGGCACGGTGTGGGTCAACTGCTACGAGGAGGGCGACCTCACCGTCCCCTTCGGCGGCATGAAGCAGTCCGGCAACGGACGCGACAAGTCCGCGCACGCCCTGGAGAAGTACACCGAGCTCAAGACCACCTGGATCCAGCTGTGACCCGGCCGCTGGTCGCGATCCCGGCCCGCTTCTGCGCCACCACCTCCGCCCTCAGATACGCCGCCGAGGTCAGCGCCCGCGCCCTGATCGAGGCCGTCTGGCGGGCCGGCGGCGAACCGGCGAGCATCCACCCCGCGGACGGTGACGCCGCCGCCCGGCTCGCCCGGTTCGACGGCGTCCTGCTCCCCGGCGGCGGCGACCTCGCCCCGCACCGCTACGGCGCCACCACCACCCACCACAGCGTGTACGACGTCGACGACCTCCAGGACACCTTCGACCTCCAGGTCGCCCGCGCCTGCCTGGACCTGGGCCTGCCCCTGCTGGCCGTCTGCCGGGGCATGCAGGTCGTCAACGTCGCCCTCGGCGGAACCCTGGAGCAGGACATGGGCGGTCCCGAGCACGAACACCGCCATCTCGTGCACCCGGTCGCGATCCGGCCCGGCACCCTGCTCGAACAGGCCATCGGCGCGGAGAAGGCGGACGCCTCCTGCTACCACCACCAGCGTGTCGAACGCCCGGGCCGCGGCCTGACGGTCACGGCCACCGCCGCCGACGGCACGGTGGAGGGACTCGAACTCCCCGGCGCCCGGGCGTGGTTCACCGCTGTGCAGTGGCACCCCGAGGACACGGCACGCGAAGATCCCGCTCAGCAGGGCCTGTTCGACGCTCTCGTGCGCACGGCCCGCGCCCGTCTTTGACGAGCAGTCAGTTACGGGCGCGCCGTCCACTGCGCCGGGGTGCCGGCTCGGCGCCGTCGAGCAGCTCCCGGCGGCGCTCCTCGCCGTGCTCCTCCACCTGCAGGACGACCTGCCGCAGCCCCGCCGCGAGGCTGCGGCACTCGGCGTCGCTCAGGCGCGCGGTGACGAACGCCTCCTCCTCGTTGAACTCCGGGAACACCCGCTGCATCAGGTCCTCGCCCTTGTCGGTGAGGCTCAGCAGCACCAGCCGCCCGTCGTCCGGGTGCCCGGCCCGGCGCAGCAGGCCCCGCGACTCCAGGGTGCGCGCGACGCCGGTGAGCGTGCCCTTGGAGATCCCGGCCTCCTCGGCGACATGCCGGGTCTCCGACTCGCCCCACACCCACACCACCCACAGCACGACGAACGCCGTCCAGGTCAGGTCCGAGCCGCGCAGCACCGAGTTCTCCAGGTGCTGCCGCACCGCGGAGGCCGCCCGGTAGATGTTGGCCACGGCGGCCATCTGCTCCCGGCGGATCGGGGCACCGCCGAGCTTGGCGGAGGCGAGCCGTTCGGCTTCGGTGATGGATCGCTGGCCGGGCACGGGCGCTCCTCGGGTCGCTGAGCGGGACACCCGTGGCCGTGCCTCGGCCACGGAGGTCGTTCGGACTCAAATTGTACGGAGGCCAGGGCCGGGAATGGGAGCGGCCGTACCCCGACGTAACCTTTCCGCATCCACCGCCGGCACGGCGCGTTTCCGTGCCCGCCGCCGACACGGCCGCACCCGCCCGAGGAGACCTCGTATGCCCGCCGCCCGCCCCCGCCTGCTCTACGTCACCGACCTGGCGTACGAGGCCCGCGGGCGCCGCTACTGCGACGAGGACATCCTCCTCACCTCCCGGCTCCGCGCCCGCTTCGACCTCGCCCTGTGCCATCCGCTGGACGCCGCCGCGCTGATGGACGGCTTCGACGCCGTGGTCGTCCGCAACAGCGGGCCCGTCCTCGGCTACCAGCGCGAGTACGACGCCTTCCGCGCGCGTGCCCTGGCCACCGGCGCCCGCGTGTACAACCCGCTCACCGGCAAGGCGGACATGGCCGGCAAGCGGTACCTGCTCGACCTGAGCGCGGCGGGCTTCCCCGTCATACCGACGGTCGGCCGAGCCGAGGAACTGCACCTGCTGCCGGCCGCCGAGCGCTACGTCGTCAAGCCCATGCTCGGCGCCGACTCCCTCGGCCTCCGTATCGTGCCCGCCCGCCAGGTCGCCGCGCACGCCACCGGCGACGTCCTGATCCAGCCCTGCGTCGATTTCGTCCACGAGGTGTCGTTCTACTTCGTCGACGACGACTTCCAGTACGCCCTGTACGCGCCCGACCCGGAGCGCCGCTGGGAACTGAAGCCCTATGCGGCCACCGCCGCCGACCTGGAGTTCGCCCGGCGTTTCATCGACTGGAACGACCTCGGCCACGGCATCCAGCGTGTCGACGCCTGCCGCACCCGCGACGGCGGCCTCCTGCTGGTCGAACTGGAGGACCTGAACCCCTACCTGTCCCTTCAGGCCCTGCCGGAGGAGGCCACGGACGCCTTCGTCGCCGCGTTCACGGCGTCCCTGGGCCGGTTCGCGCAGGGGGCGCTCAGCCCAGCCCGACGGTGACCCGCTGGGTGACCCCGTCCGTGCCCGTGAGGTCGCCGAAGGCCAGCGTCAGCGCGGAGCCGGTGGCCGCCGAGACCAGCGTGCCCGGCGCGGACGTCACCGCGGCGACCGCCCGCCGCCAGTCATTGTGAGGCTCGTGCGCATGCGCATCGGATCGCTCACCGCGATCACGGCCGTGCCGTCGTCGTTCTCACTGATCATCACGGAGCACGGATCGCTCGCGGTGAGCGTGCCGACCGTTCCGCCGAACCAGAAGTTCACCCCGGTGAAGCCGAGCGAGCGCACAGCAACGCCCTGCTGGCTGTCGGTGTTGGCGAGCACGGTCAGCCAGGCCGTGTCCGCCGCCCGCGCCTGCGTACGGGCCGCGGTGGCGCCCGGCAGCAGCTGGTAGGCGTACGCCGCGTTCGCCGGGTCGGTGCCGTGATCGACGTACATCGTGAGGTACTTGCGGTTCAGCACGGTGGTCGCGCCGCCCTTGTTGATCGTGCTCCAGCTGCCGTCGCGGGCGTCGCGCAGGGCCCGTACGGTCGCCCCGCCGGGGAAGACATAGCCGCCGTGCCCGCCGATGTGCGCCCACTTCGCCCCGGTGAGCGTCGCCGACCAGGGGTAGGAGGCGGGCTGGACCGTGCCGTCGAGGGTGAAGGGGGCGCCGCCGGTGGGGCCGAGGTTGCGGTTCTCCACCGTGGTCTCCACGGCCGTGCCGTCGGTACAGCTGATGCCCGCGCCGAGACAGACGACCGTGTCGTCCAGGAAGAACCACGACTTCTTCGCCACGAGCGTCGACTGCAGTCCCTTGAGGTACTGCCCGACGGCGGCCCAGCGGCCGTCCGTCGCGCCGCCCACCCAGTTCACGTCCGGCATCGAGGCGCCCCAGTCCCCGCCGGCCCCGTCCGCCAGCGCCTTGCGCGAGGCGGTCGTGCCGGGCAGCCGGTAAGGGTCGACTGTGGGCCAGAAGGCGTCGCTGTACTGGCCGTTGGCGAAGGTGTCGCCCCACCAGTAGAGCATCCCGGACCCGGTGTGCCAGCCGCGCAGGTTCTCGCCGTTGCCGGTCTCGTAGTACGTGATGCGCTTGTTCGCCATGCTCAGCGCGGCCGCCCAGCCCGGTCCGCGATGCGTGGCCCGTGCCATCGACGGGAACAGCCGGTGCCCGGCCGGCTCGGCGACGGCCGTCACCGACCCGTCGTCCTGAACCCCCTTGAGCCGGGCCAGATGCGGCAGGCTCAGCACCGGGTCGGCGAGCGGCGGGCTGTAGTAGTCGCGCTGCATCCAGCCCTTCACCAGAGCACGCCAGCGGGCGTTCTCCGCCGTGCTCGCACCCTGTCCGAGCAGGACGATCGAGGCGAGGATCGGATGGCCGCGCAGATGGTCGTCCTGCTGGACCTGCTTGGGGTCCGCCGCCGAGAGCCCCCGGCTGATCGCCCGGCCCGCCACGCCGTCCATCACCAGGCCGTTGTGGAGGAACGGCGCCCAGGCGTGCTCCACCGCGTCGAACACGATCTGCCGGTTCGGATCCGTCACCGCCCAGCTGGAGCCCGCCAGCAGCGCGAACAGCATCCCGAGGCCGCCGAGCAGGACCGAGCCGTAGGAGCCGGTGTACGGCACCGTGGTGTGCTGGACGAACGAACCGTCGGCGTACAGGCCGTCGCCGGAGGTGACGTACGGGAACACGGGGGACAGGGCGTCGCGGGCCAGCGCCACCTTGGCCGAGCTCGCCCCGACGACCCCGCGCAGCGCCAGCACCCGGCACAGGTCGACCCGGTTGGCGCCCGTGCTCGTCCCGCTGTAGCTCGCCACCGCGGAGTCGGGCACGAAGTGGTCGACGGCGGCGAGGTAGCCGGCGAGCCGGTCGGCCGGCAGGGCGTCGTACATCAGCACGCACACGTCCAGCAGGGCCTGCGGGGCGCCGATCTGCCAGCTGTACCAGTTGCCGTAGCGGGTCCGGTCCGTGTTGTAGACGTCGTCGTGGAGGTGGTCCAGGCCGGTGAGGATCGCGTCCCGCAGATCCGCGTCGCCGGTCAGGCCGGAGCCGGGCTGGCAGTAGGCCTGCGCGAGCGTGCTCAGCCGGGTGTAACTGGTGTTCATGTTGCCCGAGTAGCCGTACGACTCCTGGTCGGTGTCCGGATCCGGGTCGGCGTAGACCAGGTCGGGCCACAGGGAGCCGGCGGCCGGGGCCATCGTGGCCCGGTACTGGCCCGCCGTCGTGCCCAGGTCGGCGAGCCGGCTCTTGAACGGTTCGGCGGTGGGGTCGAAGCCCTCGCCGAGGACGAGGGTGCGCCACCTCGCCCGGAGCGTCGCGAACTCGTCCGACGCGGCGAACGCCCGGGGCCCGAGACCCAGGGCCACAGCGGTTCCCGAACAGACGGCCAGAAAACCACGGCGTGACCAAGGAGTCGTCATGACGGCGCTTTCTAGCACGCGCTTTCTCAAACGCTCGACATTTCTTGCCGAGTTGAGCGTTTCGAGCGTTTGAGGGGTAGGCACGCCACGCCTGAACGGCGGTACCCCCGTCGTCGTATCTCTGCACGGGACGACGGAAGGAGAGTCAGGTGCCGACACCGCCCGATCCCGAACGGCCGCGACGCGGACCGGACCTGGAACCCGTCCGGGTCCTGCGGCCCCGCCGTCTCGACGGCCTCGCGGAGCTGATGCGCGAGATGGACAGCCTTCCGGCGCGACCGGCGGACACCGACGAGGCGGAGACACAGGAACTGCCGCCCGTGGCGGCGCCGTCCCGCACCACCGCCGTGCTGCGCCGCACCGCCGTCGCCGGGACCGTGGCCGCCGCCGCGCTCCTCGGTTTCGGCTGCGCCCTGCTCCTCACCGGCCGCGAGCAGGCCGCGGCGACCGCGCCCACGCACCGGCCGGCGACCACGGCACCGTCCGCCACGGCTCCGGCACCGACCCCCACCACATCCCCCGCGCCAACCGCCGCCACCGGCGTCGCCGACCCCGACGGACCCGGCACCCTCCGCCAGGGCGACACCGGCCCCGAGGTCGCCGAACTGCAGCAGCGGCTGCTCCGCATCCCGGATGTCTACCGCGACGGCTCCACGAGCGGCACCTACGACGCCGGCCTGACCGCGGCCGTGGCCCGGTTCCAGCTCTGGTACGGCATCAGCGGCGACGAGACCGGTGTCTATGGCAACGACACGCGGCGTGCGCTGGAGTCGCGGACCAGCCTGGGCGACGATTCATGAGAGGGACGCGGGGAACCCCGGGTGAGCGGCGCGGACCGCGCCCGGGCCTCCCCGCGCACGCCGAGGCCGGGCCGTAGCGGCGGACGGGAGCACGGTGCCATGACGGACGTGGACGGGACGCGGAGCACAGGGGACGCGGACGGTGCGGCGGGCACGGACGGCCCGATACGCCGTACGGCGGGCACGGACGGTGCGGCGGGCGCGGACGGTGCGGCGGGCACGGCGGGCACAGATGGTGCGGCGGGCGCGGACGGTGCGGCGGGCGGGGACGGTACGGTGGGCACAGACGGTGCGGCAGGCACGGCGGGCACGGACGGCACGGACGGCACGGTGCGCCTGGGCCGTACGGCAGGCATGGCGGGCTCGGACGGTGCGGCGGGCTCGGGTGGTGCGGCGGGCACGGCGGGTGTCGGCGGTGTGCCGAGTGTGGCCGGCGCCGGCCCGGGGGCGGGCGGGGACGGCTCCATGGAGGACTTCTTCGCGCGGCTGAACCCCGACATGTGCGTGGTCACGGCCGTCGCCGACGGTGAGCGCGCCGGGTGCCTGGTCGGTTTCGCCTCGCAGTGCTCCATCCGGCCGCCCAGGTTCACGGTCTGGCTGTCCAAGGCCAACCACACCTACCGCGTCGCCCGGGCCGCCCAGCACCTCGGCGTCCACCTGATCACCCGCGACCAGCGGAACCTCGCGGAACTCCTCGGCGGCGAGACCGGGGACGAGGTCGACAAGTTCGCGCGCCTGGAGTGGACGGAGGGGTACGGCGGCGCGGTGGTGCTGCGGAACACCGCGGCCTGGTTCGTCGGCACCATCCTTCACCGTACCGACGGCGGCGACCACGTCGGCTTCGTCCTGGACCCGGTGCAGTGGGGCGAGGGGCGCTCCGGGCCGCTGCTGCGCCTGTCCGACGCGGTCGGCATCAAGGCCGGTCACCCGGCGGACTGAACCGGTGCGAACACCCGGCGACACCCCGGCCGGAGGCATTGCCCCGGCAGCGGCCCGGCGCCATCATGGGCAGCCCGCGGCCGACGGCCGCGCGTACCGCCGCACCACGAACGAAAGCCAGCCCGATGACCGGCTCCCGCATCCCGGGCCTGCTCGTGCCCGCCGTCTTTCTGCTGGCCCTCGTCGTCGGGGCGTTCTGGTACTGGCGACACCGGGACGACGACTGATCCCGGTCCCGCCCCCCGGAGGACCGCCACCGGACCCCGGCGCCGCCCGGCCCTAGTCGTCCGTGTCCGGCGCGTCCGTCACGTCTTCCAGCGGCAACCTGATGTCCAGCACGCACACATCGTCCCGCCCCTCTTCCGCGAGCATCGTGGCGAGCAACGCGTCCAGGGATCCGGACGCGCCGCACCCCTGGGCGCGCACCGCTTCGGCCAGCCGGTCCAGGCCCGCGTCGAGGCTCTCACCGGTGCGCTCGACCAGGCCGTCGGTGTACAGCAGCAGCCGGTCCCCGGGCTCCAGACGGAGTTCCGCCGCCTCGAAGACGGGGGCCACGCTCGCGCCGAGCAGCATGCCGCCGGGCCGGTCGAGATAGCGCGCCTCGCCGCGGCGCACGAGCAGCGGCGGCAGATGCCCGGCCTGCGCCCAGGCGAGGACGTGCCGGACGGGGTCGTAGCGGGCGAGTACCACGGTGGCGGTGGTCTGGGTGTCGCGGGAGTGCAGCAGCAGGTAGTTGAGGCGCGCCAGCACCCCGGTCAGCGAGGAGCCGGTGGTGACCATGCCCTTCGCGCTGAATCTGAGCTGGGCCATCGTGGCCACCGCGTCGACGCCGTGGCCCGCGACGTCACCGACCACGAACAGCGCGTTCTCGTCGGGCAGTTCTATGGCGCTGAACCAGTCGCCGCCCACATGGACGCCGGTCTGGGCGGGCAGATAGGCGACCTCGATACGCAGCCCGGCCAGCCGCACCGGCTTGATCGGCAGGGGCAGCAGGGCGTGCTGCAGCCGGGCGGCCAGGGCGCGCTCGGCCTGCAGGATCCCGCGCTGCAGCAGCATCGCCCGCTCGCTCTCCACCAGCGCCAGCTCCGCGCTCCGCTGCCGGGTGAGGTCCTGGACGAAGCCGTGCACCTCGACGGTGGTGCCGTCCGGCGCCGTCACGGCCTCCGCGACCAGCCGCAGATGCCGGACGCCCTCGGTCGTGTCGATGCGGAACGGCACGTCGAACGGCCGGGCGTGGCGGACCAGTTCGGCGATCGCGTGGGTGAGCGGACCCGCGTCCTCCGGCAGGGCGAGGTCCGGGAGCCGTTCCAGAGCGAGCGGCCGCTCGGCCGGGGGCCGGCCGAGCACGGTGTACGTCTGCTCGGACCAGGAGATCTCCTGGGTGACCAGGTTCCAGTTGGCCCAGCCGAGCTTGCCCAGCCGCTGCACATCGGCCAGGCGCTGCTCCTGCCGCTCGGCGGGGTGGTGCCGCAGCCAGGTGACCAGCAGGCCCTCGCCCAGCGGGGCGGCCCGCACCGAGTAGGTGGCGGTCACGGGCACCTCGCCGACCACCTCCTGGTGGACGAACGGCTCGCTCTCGAAGGGCACCCCCGTCTCCAGCGCCTGCAGACAGCCCTGCCACAGCGGCTCGCCCGCGAGGGCCGGATAGCTCTCCAGGACCTGTCGGCCGGCCATCTCCCAGCCGGACCGGCCGAACACGTCGACCGCCTCCGGGGTGGCGGCGTCGATGCGGTAGTCCTCCACCTCGCCGTAGGCGGCGCGCAGCGGAGTCAGCAGGATCGCCGCGCCGGGCAGCGCCTCGAACACCGCCTGCACGGTCTGGGTGACGGCCTCGCCGGCGCGTTCCTGGCCGGGGTCGAAGGCGCGCAGCCGGCCCGCGCACAGCCGGGCCACGGCCCGCAGCAGCCGCCGCTCGCGCGGCTCGAACGTCCCGCCGCGGCCGCGCCACACGCCGAGGGCGACATGCGCGGCGTCCCCGATGGGCACGGGCAGCCAGGCCCGGCTGGGCCAGCGCTCCGGCGACTCACCGATGATCAGGTACCGGTCGTCGTCCCCGGAGAGGTCCTCCAGCCACCTCGGCTCGCCGGAGCGCAGGGCGTCCAGCGCGGCCACTCCGGAGACCGGGGGGACGTACCGCCACTGCGCGGCGAAGGTCGGGTCGACGCCGGCGTGCCCGATCAGTTCGAGCCCGCCCTCGGGCAGCCGCTGGTACAGCATCACGGCGTCGGCGTCCGTCTCGGGCGCGATGTGGTGCAGCAGACACCAGGCCAGTTCCTGCGGCGTGCCGACCCGGACCAGGTCCCGGCCGATGTGCCCGAGTTTCTTCGCGAGCTCCACCGTGCCGGTGGGCGAGACCTCCCAGGAGCCGGCGGCCGGCGGCGCGGCGGACGCGGGCGGCGTGCCGGCCGGTTGCTCCTTCGCCGGCGGCAGGGCGCCCAGGGTGAGCCAGCACTGTTCGAGGAGCGTGCGGTTGCCGTTCGCGGCGCGCCGCAGCAACTCCTCGTGCGCGGCTTCCGGGGAACAGCCGGTGACGGCCATGAGCACGCCTTTGGCCCGCTCCTGGACCGCCGCGGAGGCGGCCAGGTCCCGCAGCCGTGCCAATTCCGCGCGCTGCCGGGCGACGACCCTGGCCAGGGCGATCGGGTCGCCGCCGGGGGGATCCACCGGGTCAACGGGCTCGCTCGTCACGCGACGAGCATGTCACATCAAGGCCCGTTCGATCACTCGTCTGGCGGGTCCGGTTTCATATGAGCTTCACACGAGCGTTGCAGGACCGCCCGAAGGCATGTGCGATTCGTCCGCACAAGCCCAGCCCAACGGGATGAACGGTGGTGCGCCGTCGACCGGTGGGGCCGGTGGCGGCCCGCCGTTCAGCGGCCCGCGCCGCGTCCGGCCAGGGCGTCGCTGACCGCGCGGACGCTGCGGGCGATGTGCTGCAGCTGCAGGACCTCGGCGGCGTACAGCTTGATCGTGTGCTCGATGACCGACTCGGGCAGGCCGAGCATCGGCAGCTCGGCCCGTGCGGTCTGCAGTGCCGTCCGGGCCACCCGGATCTCCTGCTGGACCTGCAGCTGGGCGTGCCGGGCGAGCAGGACGGGGTGCCGGATGAGGGCCGGATAGCTGGCGTAGCGCGCGGGGATGAGCTCACGCAGCCACTTGGCCGCCGAGCGCTCCCAGTCGTACGAGCCCGGCGTCTTGACCTGACAGGGCCAGTCGGGGCTGATACGGGTGCTGGTCAGAGGCATGATCATCGCTTCCGGTGTGCGGCGTCGTGAGGGTGGTCCGACGGGTGCGGGGCGGCCCCGGCCTAGGGGATGGCCGGGGCCGCCACGGGCGCGTCGCGCAGACGGCGCGCCCCGGTACACCCCGGGCGCCGACGTGGGTAGGGGACGGCGGCTGGGGGTGTCCGTGCGGGGGCCCCGGGCATCGGAAACCGGCGCTGCGCGGTGACTGGCATACGCATGGGCGGTCCGTCGGCTTTCTCGGGGCGGTGTGCGAGCGGTGAGTCCGCAGGTGCGGAACGTGCCCGGAGTGGGCCGGGCGCGATCCGTGAGCAGTATTTATATATGCCGTCTGCTTTGCAAGACGTATGAAAACATTCATGCGTGCTTTGTCGTGGATGATCCCCGTCCATGGCAGGGGAGACCGCGAGATCTTCACCGCACCCGGCGCCACGGGCGCACGAATGCGCCGGATTCAGTCCTTCATGAAGAAGTGGTGCTGGTCGGAGAGCTGTTCGTACTTCTCCAGGCGGGCCTGGGTGCGCTCCGGATCGGCGTCGGTCATGGCCTGCAGCAGCGCGGCCGCCATCACGCCCGGCGCGGCGTAGGAGTCGAACACCAGCCGTGAGCCGGTGCCGGTGGCGAAGGTGACGTCGGCCTCGTCGGCCACCGGCCCGAGCGCCAGGTCGGTCACCAGGGCGACCTTCAGGCCGGCGCCGCGGGCCACCCGGACGGCCTGGAGCGTCTCCTGGGAGTGCCTGGGCATGGCGAAGGCCAGCACCCAGGTGCCGCCGGCCTCACGGCACTGCAGCAGCGCGTCGTAGGCCACGCTGCCGCCCCGGGTGACCAGCCGTACGTCGGGATGGATGCGGCGGGCCGCGTAACCGAAGTACTCGGCCAGCGACTCCGAGATGCGCAGGCCCAGCACCGTCAGCGGGGTGGACCGGGAGAGCTCGCGGCCGACCCGGATGATCTGGTCGGGGTCGGCGAAGTCCCGGCGCAGGTTCTCCAGGTTCTCGATCTCGGCGTCGACGGCCGCCTGCAGCTCGTTGGCCCGGTTCTCCTCGCCCGGCCCGCCGGCCAGCGTGCTCAGCGCGATCGACTGCAGCCTCTCGCGCAGCGCCGGGTAGCCGCTGAAGCCGACGGCGCCCGCGAAGCGGGTGACCGAGGGCTGGCTGACCCCGACCCGGTCGGCCAGCTCGGTGATGGACAGGAAGGCGGCCTCGGTGATGTGCTCGATCAGGTACTGGGCGATGCGGCGCTGCCCCGGCGACAGACGGGGGCCGTCGAAGAGTTCCCTGAGCTGCGAGGTCGGGGCGGCCTCGGCCGCGGGCACAGCCTTGCCGGACGTGATCGCTGATGCCTGTGCGCGTGCCTGCTGCGGCGAGGGCACCGGTCCGCCTCCTTTTTCTGCCACAAGCACTCAACATAGCTCACCCACCGTCAGGAACAGGGGGTTGAGCAGGAGGTTTCAGCGCCGGAAGAGGCTGATGGAATAGCCCACGTCACCGGCCGGCCGGCTGCTGCGGACCAGCTCCGCGAGCCGTCCGCGCGCTTTGGCGAGCGCGGAGTCCGAGACCACCAGCAGCCCGTGCACCCGCTCCAGCGGCACCGTGCGCGGATCGGCGGCCTGGATGCCGTAGTACGACGGCACGCCGCTGCCCTTGTACACCAGCCACACCCGCTCGCCCGGATACCGCTGCCGGAGCCGGTCCGCGAGCCGGCCCAGGTCCTGGCCCCAGTCCACATTGGAGTCGTGCAGCAGCCGGTGGGTGCGGGCGGGGCCGCCGAAGGCCTCGTTGGAGTACGGCAGGTAGGTCGGGAAGGTCCGCAGCGAGCTCACGGCCGTGCACAGCACCAGCGCGGCCGTCGCGGCGGCCGTCCACCGCCGGCCGGGCCGGGGCACACAGGCCGCCGCCACCGCGAGGAACATCGGCACGAACAGCGCGTACCGCGTCCCGAAGTCCCGCGACCCCGACATGGCCGCCCCGAGCAGCACCCCTGGCGGCAGCAGCACATACGGCGCCGCGGGCCGCAGCCGCCGCAGCGCCACGACCGCCACCGCACCCGCCGCGCCCAGCGCCAGCAGCCCGAGCGGCGTCTTCAGCAGCAGGGCGGCCGGCAGGTAGTACCAGCGCGAGCCGGTGTACAGGTGCCCGAACAGATAGCCCTGCCACGGGTAGTCCTCCAGCCCGAACTGCACCCGCAGGCCCGCGCGGTAGGCACCGGGCACCGGCAGCAGGTCCACCAGCCGGCCGCGCAGCCCGTGGAGGGCCGGGACGGGTTCGGCGGGGGAGAACCGCAGGCCGGGATCGACGGCGAGATACGCGGCCCAGACGACGGCGACCGCCACCCCCGCCACGCCGACCGCGCCGGCCGGCGCCGACAGCGCCATCCGCCGCCGGCCGCCGGGGACGCCCGCGAGGAGGGACAGGGCTGCGCGTCTGCCGGTCCACGGCGCCTTCCGGTCCAGGCCGGTGGCCGCGTCCGGCTCGCCGGCCGGGTGCGTGTCCCGGTGCCGGTCGATGTCCGTGTGCGATCCGGCCGTTGGGCGTGTGGCCTGCGCCCGGCCGCTGCCCGTGTCCGGCCGGTCCGCCGGTGGCAGCGCCGGTCGCCGGTGCGCCGCCAGGACGGACACCGCGGCCAGGCCCATCAGCACCGGAACCGCCGGCAGAGCGCTCATCTTCGTCGCCACGGCCGCCCCGAGAGCCGCACCGGCGAGCGGCAGGTACAGCCCGGGCCGGCGCCGCGCCCGCCACACCAGCCAGGCCGACGCCAGCACGAACCCGGCCATCGGCACATCCAGCGTGGCCAGCGAGCCGTGGGCGATCAGATCGGGCGAGAAGGCGTACAGCGCCAGCGCCACCAGGCCGCCCGCCGTGCCCGTCAGGTCGCGGGCGAACGCGAAGGCGACCAGCCCGAACAGCAGCGTCAGCACGATCACCGGCAGCCGCGCCCACAGCATCACACGCCAGGGGTCGTTGCTCGACTCGTAGAGCAGATGCCGGCCGACATCCCCCTGGGTGCCGGTGAAGGAGGGGTCGTAGTGCGGGTCGGCGACCGCCACACCGGTCGCGATCAGCAGCTTGCCGAGCGGCGGGTGCTCGGGGTTGTAGCGCAGCCGGTGCTCGTGCAGATAGTCGGTGGCGGTCGCGACGTACACCGGCTCGTCGATGGTCGGGGTCTGCTGGACGGCCGTGGTGACCATCGCCGCGGCCATCTGGGCGAGCAACAGCGCGGCCAGCAGGGGCACCAGCCACCGCCGGTGGCGGCGCAGCCAGGCGTACGGGCGGTGGCCGGAGGCAGGCCGTCGCGCCCCCTCGGCAGCCGCACGGGTGAGGACCAGGTGCTGTTCGCGCGCCATCATCCGCCCCGCGGTGGCACCGGCCGGAGGGCGGCGGGAACGGTCGTGGGCCGGATCATGGCCCTACTGTCGCACCGCTCCCGCCGCCGGCGGCGTCACCGCTTCACGAGTCGTACCGACAGACCTTCTGCCGTGTACACGGGTACGGCCCGCAGCCGGTCGGAGTTCACCTCGATCCGCGTGAACCGGCCGCGCAGCCGCGGCACGTCGACGACCGGCACGGCGTCGCCCTCGGCCGGCGGCCGCCCGGTGTCCAGCCGCAGCGACAGCACCGCGGAGTCGCCCAGTACGGCGAGGTGCCCGACCGCCAGCGGCGCCTTGCCGCCGGCGCGCAGGATGACCTCCAGCGTGCCCGCGTCCTGCGCGTACGCGCCGCGCACCCGCAGCCGCTCGGCCACCCGCAGCGTGCCGCCCGCGACCCGGGCGTCCCCGTGGCCGAGGGCGTCCTCGCAGCCGGCGACCAGCGTGCCCTCCGTCAGCACCGTCCCGCCCGTGTAGCGGTTGCGGCCGGTCAGCGCGAGCGAGCCGGTGCCGCGCTTGGTCAGCCCGCCGCGCCCGTCGATGTCGTTGCGCCAGGCGTCGGCCGCCGAGAAACCGCCCGCCGCCGTGTCCAGCGTGACCGAGACGTCCGAGTCGAAGGCGCCGTAACCGTCCGCGGCGGCGAACAGGTTCAGCCGTCCCCACTGCTCGAAGCCGTCGATGAGGACGTACCCGGAGGGCAGGCCGGTGGTGCGCAGCACCTCACGGCGCTGATCGGCCGTCAGATACGGCAGCCGGGTCTCCAGCAGCACCTCCGCGCCCTTCGGCACGGTCAGCGGCAGATCGCGGCCCTGCCGGGCGAGGACGTAGGTCAGCCGGGACCGGACCGCGCGGGCGCCCGCGTCCCGGTCGGCGTACGGGTCGGCGCCGGTGTGGGCGTAGTCGTACAGCGTGTCGGCGCTGGTGCCGGTCCGCGCGGTGAAGTAGGCGAGGGCCTGGGCGCGGGCGGCGGCCTTCAACTGCGCGTTGGCCGGGTCGGCGAGGGTGGCCGCGGCGAGCGCGGTGGCCATGATCCGGCCCCCGACGACGTCGACGGGGTGGTGCATGCCCGCCACGATCCGGGTGTGGCTCAGCTCGAACGCGCGGGTCACCAGCTCCTGGAAGCGCTCGGGCACGGCGTAGGCGTAGGCCAGCGCGGCCAGGTGGAAGGCGTTGGTGTGGCCGCTCGGGAAACCGCCGTCGTCGGTGGCGGACGCGCCGCGCTGGCGCAGCAGCTGCGGGGCCACGACCACCGGCGAGTCGTACACCGGGAAGCCGAACGCGTCGGTGCGGCCCGTGTCGACGACCTCGCTGTCCTCGGTCAGGCGCCAGGGACGCGGGTACTGGTAGGCGTACTTGGCGGGGTTGCCGGAGGCGTAGGGGCCGCGCACGGTGTCGACCAGTTCGGCGACCTTGCCGAGGGCCGAGTCGTGGGCGCCGGCGCCGAGTGCCGAGCCGGCCGGGGCGTCCGCGGGGACCGCGTCGCTGACGGTGGTCGCGGGTGTGCCGTCGGGCGCGCTCGTGATCGACGTGACCGCCTTCGCGCCCTCCTTGTAGAGGCCGGCGAGCGGGCCGAGGCCGGCGATCAGGGCGTAGCTCTGGTGCTGGCGGTCGTAGACGAACGCCTCCTTCGCCTGTGCGTCGGTGCGCGTCCGGGTGACGCGGGCGCAGTAGTCCATGTCGGCGCGCAGCACGTCGGGGCGCAGCGGGGTGCCGGTGTCCCAGGCGGAGCCGGTCTTCCACACCTGGGCGAAGCCGCCGAGGATCCGGACCACCGCGTTGGTCTCGGGCGTGAGGTTGGCGACGACGTTGGTCTTGTAGTCGTCCACGAACGCGGCCGGCGCGTTCGCGGCCTTGGCGTCGGCCGCCGGCAGCCAGGCGGCGAGTGCCGGGGCGGCGAGCACGCCCGCCGACGCGGCCAGCGAGGTCTTGAGGAACCCGCGCCGGTCCGGCACGGAGGAGGGGTGCTGCTGCCCGGCAGATGACGGCATGCCTGTGCCTCTCAGGAGTCGGTCGGCCACGGGCTCCCGGCGGGATGTGCCGACTTGTGTGATCCCGTGGAGAAGAAGAGGGAAGAAGTTGAACGGGTGAATATCTAGGGCTCTGGTGTGTCCCGCCGGGTAGGTCACGGTGATCTGCGCGTGGTCGGCGGGTGAACGCGGGCCGCAGGGTGCACAGAAACGCCCTTGGCCCCACAGGAACGAACGCTCACGCAATCGGCGGCCGAGCGAGGACAGTGCTGCCCGCGCCCCTCACGCGACGGGCGAGCGCCGAACCCGCCTCGGCGGCGACGCGTCGGTTCCCCGCCGCGGTCGTGCGCGGCCCGGCATGTGCGTACCGCCACCGCCCCCTGGGACCGGCCCGGACCGCCGCCGGTCGTCCCGAAGGTCCTCGCCGCCGGCGCCTTCTACAGCGCGATGTTCGCCATGCCGACACTCGCCCTCGCCTCGACGCTCATCTGCTTCCCCGGCTTCCGGGCGAGACTGGTGCAAGGCCTGGCCACCACCGGAAGGAAGGGCCGAACCGCATGCATCTGCCCTACCAGCGCGGCCCGCTGCACGACCTGCCGGACACCCCGCAGGCGTACGACGCGGTCCTCGCCGACGTCACCGAGCAGGCCCTCGCCCGGATGACCCCCGACGGCAACCTCGAACACCCCGACGCCCACGACGACATCGGCGACACCTCCCTCGGCGTCACCTCGCTGCTCGTCCTCGCCTGGCGGCGGGGCGGGGACCCCCGGCTGCCGGAGGCCGTCCGCCGCAGCCTCGCCTTCCATCTGCGCGAGTGCGTCCACACCACGGACAACCCCGGCTATCCGAACCTCAGGGTCACCGACTCGGGCCTGCCCCATGCCCGTTACGTGCTCGAAGCGGGGGCCCATCCGATCGGCGACTGGCCCAGTACGGTCTGGGCGCTGCTCCAGGCGGTCAACGTCCTCGACGGGGCCGACGGTCTCCTGGCCGACGAACAGCGCACGGCACTGCGGGATGTGGCGCACGGCTACTGGCGCTGGCTCACCGAGGCCACCTTCTTCAACCCGCAGGAGGCCGGGAACCAGGCCATCGGCTGCGTGGTCGGCGGCCTGATGCTGGCCCGCCACCTCCCGCAAGGGCAGGGCGAGTCGGTCCGGGCGCGCGCACTGAGCCTGTACGCCGACGAGATCCGCGCCCACCGCGTCCGCGACCGGGGCGCGCTCCTGCCTCCCGAGCACGGCGGTGCCTACGACAACAACTACGGCCCGATCTCCCTGTCCTTCCTGGCCCAGGCCCACCGGGTCAGCGCAGAGGAGGTCTTCGCCGAGGACGGCGACACCCTCGCCCGGTACATCGACGCCCGGCTGACGTCCGGCGGTTACGACAACGGCGGCCCCCGCTACAGCGAACAGCACTGCGGCTTCGAATCCGTCCTCGGGCTGCGGTACTTCGGCGCACGCATCGGCTCCGACCTCGGCCGCTACCGGGGTGACACCCGCTGGGGCCGGCACGCGGCCCAGCGGGACGGCCGGATCGACGGGCACTTCGCGTTCATGCTGGTCTGGCAGATCCAGGACACCGCTCGATGGCACCGCGAGCCGTCGCAGGCTCCCCGCCGCCACCAACTGCGCTCCGGCACGGTGTCCGTGGCCTTCGACAGCCGGATGACCCCCTCGCTCATCGAGGCGGGCGGCACCTACTACCTGCCCGCGGCCGTGCGCCGCCGGCACGGGTTCGGTCCGGTGACGGACGGCTTCCTGCTGTGCCGCCCGATGGGCGAGGTCCGGGTCGCGGACGTCCGCGCCGACGGGCTCGCGGCGAAGCTGGTGACCAAGCCCGTCGTCGACCGCGACCACGTCCTGCGCCATGTGCGCTCGCTGTACGTCACCGACGGCACCAGCCTGTGGGTGACGGTCGCCGTGGAGCGGCTCGACGGGGCTCCTTACCTGCTGTCCGGGCTGCCGTACGCCGCCGACGACGGCGACCGGGTGCGCCGTACCGCCGAGGGCCAGGTCGCCGCGGCGGGCGGCCTGCGCCTCACGCACCCCGCGGACTCCGGCCCCGACCACTTCGACGCCCGCGGTGAACTCACCCAGGAACAGGCGGCGTTCGCGCTCGCCGCCGATCCGCGCGGCTACGGCAACCCCGACGAGGGATGGCGCCACCTGGTCTCCTCCAGCGCCCTGGAGGCCGAGCCGGCGCCGGGCGCCCCCGAGGGCCTGCACGTGTTCGCCGTGCGGTACGGGCCCGGCGGCCCCTTCGCGCCGGTGTTCGAGGAGGGCGCGGACCGTCTCACCGTACGCACGGAGGCGTTCACGGCGGTCGTCGGCGCGGTGGCGGGCGACAGCCGTGGGGAGCCGTCCCTCACCCTGCGCCGCTGAGCGTCGTCAGCGTTCGGGGAGCACCGGTGCCGGCAGCGCGCCCGCCGGCACCACCAGATCCGCCCGCCCCCGGGTCGTCGCCACCAGGTCGGCGTTGCGCTGGTCCGTGCCCAGCACCCAGGCCACGGCCGTCTCGTGGTCCTTGCCGAACTCCTCGTGCCGGGCGATCAGCCGCCGGATCCGCGCCTCCTCGTCCGTCTCGCAGAACCACACCTCGTCCAGGCACGGCCGCACCCGCGCCCATGAACCCTCCGTCAGCAGAAGGTAGTTGCCCTCGGTCACCACCAGCCGTGCGGCCGGCGGCACCGGGATCGCGCCCGCGATCGGCTGTTCCAGCACCCGCTCGAACCCGGGTGCGTACACCACCTCGTCGGTGTCCTCGTGCAGCCGCCGCAGCAGCGCCGCGTACCCGGCCGCGTCGAAGGTGTCCGGCGCGCCCTTGCGGTCCCGGCGGCCGAGCCGGTCCAGTTCGGCGTCGGCGAGGTGGAAGCCGTCCATGGGCACGTGCGCGGCCCAGGGCGGCCCGTCGGTGTTCAGGGCGCGCACCAGGTGCTCGGCGAGGGTGGTCTTGCCCGCACCGGGGTTGCCCGCGATGCCCAGCACGGCACGGCGGCGGTCCCGGACGAGGCCACGGGCACGGTCGAGGAGGTCGTCGAAAGTCAGCGGCACACAGCAGAGTGTGTCACCAGGAATTCGTACAGTGTGTGGTGTGTGCCACTCACTGGACGGCGCCCCACGGGGAACAGTGCTGGGTATGACTCAGCTCGGTCTGCCCGACACCATCCAGGCCTGTCTCTTCGATCTCGACGGGGTGGTCACCAAGACGGCCGTCGTCCACGCCGCCGCCTGGAAGGAGACGTTCGACGCGTTCCTGCGGGACTACGCGGGGGAGCAGGGGCGGCCGTTCGACGCGGTCGCCGACTACGACGAGTACGTGGACGGGCGGCCCCGCGCCGACGGGGTCCGCGCCTTCCTCGACTCGCGCGGCATCCGCCTGCCCGAGGGCACCCCGGAGGACCCCCCGGACGCACCCACCGTGCACGGCCTCGGCAACCGCAAGAACGTCCTGCTGCTGGAGCGGATCCGCACCGGCGGCGTGGAGGCCTACGAGGGCACCCTGCGCTATCTGGAGGCGGTCCGTGCTGAAGGGCTGCGCACGGCGATCGTCTCCTCCAGCGCGAACTGCCGGGACGTGCTGCGCTCCGTCGGCGCCGAGCACTTCTTCGACGTACGGATCGACGGTGTGGTCGCCGCCGAGCGGCGGCTGCCGGGCAAGCCGCACCCCGACACCTTCCTCGCCGCCGCCCACGACCTGGGCGTCGAGCCGTCCCGGGCCGCCGTCTTCGAGGACGCGCTGGCCGGCATGGACGCGGGCCGCGCGGGCGGCTTCGGGTATGTCGTCGGCGTGGACCGCGTGGGCCAGGCCGACGCCCTGTACGCGCACGGCGCGACCATTGTGGTGAAGGACCTGGCCGAGCTGGGAGGCAAGCAGTGATCACCGACCGGTCGTACAGCGTGGAGCCGTGGGCCGTACGGGAGACGGCCCTCGATCTCGATGTGCTCGCCCAGAGCGAGTCGGTGTTCGCGCTGTCCAACGGGCACGTCGGCTGGCGCGGCAACCTCGACGAGGGCGAACCGCACGGCCTGCCCGGCAGCTACCTCAACGGCGTCCACGAGGTGCACCCGCTGCCGTACGCGGAGGCCGGCTACGGCTACCCGGAGTCGGGCCAGACGGTCATCAACGTCACCAACGGCAAGATCCTCAGGCTGCTGGTGGACGACGAGCCGTTCGACCTGCGCTACGGCCGGCTCGTCGCCCACGAGCGGGTGCTGGATCTGCGCCGCGGGGTGCTGGAGCGGACCTGCGAGTGGACCTCCCCGGCGGGCTCCACGGTGCGGGTGCGCTCGACCCGGCTGGTGTCGCTGACCCAGCGCGCGGTGGCCGCGGTGGCGTACGAGGTCCAGGCCGTCGGCCGCCGCAGCCGTGTGGTGATCCAGTCCGAGCTGGTCGCCAACGAGACCCTGCCCGAGTCGATCGGCGACCCGCGCGCGGCCATCGCACTGCAGTCGCCGCTGGAGCAGGAGGACCACTTCGCCTCCGGCGGCAGGCTGCGCCTGGTGCACCGCACCAGGCGCAGCGGCCTGCGGGTCGCCGTGGCCGCCGACCACGTCGTCAGCGGCCCCGAGCGCACCAGCACCCGCAGCGAGAGCGGCACCGACGTGGCCCGGATGACGGTCACCTCCGTACTGGAGCCCGGGCAGACCCTCCGGGTCGAGAAGCTGGTCGCCCACGGCTGGTCCGGCACCCGTTCGCTGCCCGCGATGGCCGACCAGGTAGACGCCGCGCTCGCCGCGGCCGCGCACGACGGCTGGGACGGCCTGCTGGCGGACCAGCGGACCTGCCTGGACGACTTCTGGTCCCGCGCCGACGTCGAGGCGGAGGGCGACGAACAGGTCCAACAGGCCGTCCGCTTCGCCCTGTTCCACGTCCTGCAGGCGGGCAGCCGGGCCGAGCAGCGGGCCATCCCGGCGAAGGGCCTGACCGGCTCCGGCTACGACGGGCACGCCTTCTGGGACACCGAGATGTTCGTGCTGCCCGTGCTCACCCACACCGCCCCCGCGGCGGTCGCCGAGGCGCTGCGCTGGCGGCACAACACCCTGGACGAGGCCCGTGAACGCGCGGCCCAACTCGGGCTCGGCGGGGCCGCGTTCCCCTGGCGGACGATCGCGGGACCGGAGGGCTCGGCGTACTGGCCGGCCGGTACCGCCGCCTTCCATGTGAACGCCGGCGTGGCCGACGCGGTGGTCCGCTACGTCGAGGCCACCGGCGACCGCGAGTTCGAGCGCGAGGTCGGCGTCGAACTGCTGGTGGAGACGGCCCGGTTGTGGCGCTCGCTGGGCCACCACGACGCGCACGGCGTCTTCCACATCGACGGCGTCACCGGACCCGACGAGTACAGCGCGGTCGCCGACGACAACACGTACACCAACCTCATGGCCCGGCAGAACCTGCTCGCCGCGGCCGACGCCGTCGAACGCCATCCGCGCGAGGCGGCACGGCTCGGCGTGGACGAGGAGGAGAGCGCGGCCTGGCGGGACGCCGCCGAGGCCATGCACGTCCCCTACAACGACGAACTCCGCGTCCACGAGCAGCACGCCGGGTTCACCCGCTACCAGCGCTGGGACTTCGCCGGCACCCGCCCCGAGCAGTACCCACTGCTGCTGCACTTCCCCTACTTCGACCTCTACCGCAAGCAGGTCGTCAAGCAGGCCGACCTGGTGCTGGCCATGTACACCTGCGGGGACTTCTTCGACACGGGAGACGAGGAGGCGGACGCCGAGCAGGTCGCCCGGAACTTCGCCTACTACGAGCCGCTGACCGTACGGGACTCCTCCCTGTCGGCGTGCTGCCAGGCCGTCGTCGCCGCCCAGGCGGGCCATCTGGACCTCGCCTGGGCGTACACCACCGAGGCGGCCCTGATGGACCTGCAGGACCTGGAGCACAACACCCGCGACGGGCTGCACATCGCCTCGCTGGCCGGTACCTGGATGGCGCTGGTGGCGGGCTTCGGCGGGATGCGCCGCGACGGGGAGCGGCTGCGGTTCGCGCCGCGCCTGCCCGAGCGGCTGAGCCGGCTGGCCTTCAACGTGGAGTTCCGCGGCCGGCGGCTGCGCGTGGACATCGGCGCGGACAAGGCCATGTACGCGCTGCTGGACGGCCCGCCGCTGACCCTGCGCCACCACGGTGAGCCGCTGACGGTGAGCACCGACGAGCCGGCGGTGCGGGCCGTGCCGCCGGCGGTCCGCCGGCCCACGCCGGAGCAACCGCTGCATCGCGCCCCGAACGGCGGCTGAGGCGGGCGCGCCGCTGCGCGTGCCTGCCCCGCGCCCCTTGCGGGCGCGTTCAGTTCAGGACGCCGGACAGTTGCCGCAGCAGATCCCCCGTCGCGTCCGCGGCGAGCAGCGCGGACAGGGTGCCCAGGAGGAGGACGGCCGCCGCGGCCGGCCACAGCCGTGGCGGCGGGCTGGTCTGCAGCGCCGCGATGCGCCGGGTGACGGAGCGGTCGGTGAAGTGCAGGGCGCAGGCGGTGCGGGCGCGGCCGGCGGTGAGCGCGGCCCGGGCCAGTGCCCGGGCGGTGGTGCGCCGGTCGCCGACCGTGGCCGCCGCCTGCTCGTCGGCCCACCGCTCCACGAGGAAGCCGACGGCCTTGCGCACCGGGCCGAGCAGCGGGTCGGCTGCCGCCGCGAGGGTCGCAGCCGAGACCAACGGCCCGTGCCGGTGGGCGAGATGGGCGCGCTCGTGCGCGAGGAGCACCCGCCGCTCGGCGGGCTCCAGCGCGCGCAGCATCGCCGAGGTGACCAGGATCCGGCCCGGCCGGCCCGGGATCGCGAACGCCTGCGGCACCTCGGAGGCGGCGACGATCAGCTCGGTGCCCGCCGGGTGCCCCGCGCACAGCCTGCGCAGGGCCCGCCGGGTGCGGCGCTCGGCGCGTACGGCCCGGTACACCCGTACGGCGATCGCCACCAGCGCCAGGCAGGCGGCGAGGCCGATCGCCTCGGGCACCGGGTGCGTCACCGGATGCCCGTCCTCGCGGGCCTCGCGGATCACCGGCGGCGCGTCCCCGAGGAGCGCGGCGGCCAGCAGGACCAGTGACCAGGTGGTGGCCGCGGCCGTCAGCACGGCCGCCGAGGTGAGCACGCGCGCGGCGAGCGCCGGAGCGACCGAACGGGCGACCAGCGGGCCGACCAGCGACAGCAGCAGGGACAGCACGAGCGGGGTGTACACGTCGAACCTCATGCGCCGCCTCCGGCGAGCAGTTCGCGCAGCGCCCGCTCCTCCTCGGGGCTCAGCCCGGTCACGAACTGCTGGAGCGCGGCGATCGGGTCCGGGCCCCGGTCCAGGGCCTCGTGCATCGCCTCGGCGGTCAGCTCGGCCGCGTTCTTCGCCGGCCGGTACGCGCCGCGCCGCCCGTCGGCGTCCCGCAGCACGAGCCCTTTGTCGTACAGGCGTTTGAGGATGGTGTGCACCGTGTTGTAGGCGAGCGCCCCGTCGATCTCGGCCTGTATCTCGGCCGGGGTCAGCGGCCGCTCGGTGGCCCAGAGCGTGGCCAGTACTTCGCTCTCCAGCTCACCGGCGCTGCGCCGCTCCGCCCTGCCGCGGGACCCTGTGCCAGCCATGCCCCAACCTTACAGCGCGTAGTGCCGTGGGCCGGATGGCCGTGTTCGCCCGGTATCGGGCAGGTATTCGGGGTAGTTTGACGGTGTTTTCCCCGACTCCCGTTCGCGGCCCTACAGGTTGTAGGGTGACAAGGGTCCCCACATGCCGCGGGGGCAGAGGGGTGATGATGGCCGGCAGCGCGCACGCCACACTCGCCGTATTCCGGCGCTCACGCTCACCGCGCACGCCCGGCGGCACGCGGCCGGTCCGCACCACCGTCCCGCTCGCGGCCGTCGCCGTGGCCTTCACCCTGGCCCAACTGCTCCTGGTCCGGCCCGGCATGGGCCTCGGCTGGGACGAGGCGGTGTACGTCAGCCAGGTCAGTCCCCAGGCCCCCGCCGCCTTCTTCAGCGCACCACGGGCCCGCGGCGTCTCCCTGCTCGTCGCGCCCGTCGCCTCCTGGTCCACCTCCACCGCGCTGCTGCGGATCTACCTCGCCGTCCTGTCCGGCCTCGCCCTGTACCTGGCCCTGCGCGCCTGGCGCGGCCTGTTCCCGGTGCGCATGCTCGCCCTCGCCGGCGCCCTCTTCGCCTCGCTGTGGGTCACCCTGTTCTACGGGCCGCAGGCCATGCCCAACTACTGGGTCGCCGTCGGCGCCCTGGCCGCCGTCGCCTGCTTCCTGCGCGCCCGCGCCGACCGGACCGACCGGGGCGCCCTGTGGGGCCTGGCGGCGAGTGCCGCGCTCATGGCCCTGATGCGGCCCATGGACGCCGTCTGGGCGGTGCTGCCACTCCTCGCACTCGGCCTCGCACGCCGCCGCTGGCGGGCGCTCGCGGTGCTGCTCGCCGGGCTCGCGGCCGGCGGCGCCGAGTGGGTGATCGAGGCCTTCGCCGATTACGGCGGCCTGGTACGCCGGCTGTCCGAGGGCTCGGAGATCCAGGGCGGACTCGGCTGGCATCTCGCCGTCGTCGACCAGCTGCGCAGCCTCGGCGGCCGGGCGCTGTGCCGGCCCTGCACCGGTGACGTCCCCCACCCGGTGGTCACCGTCTGGTGGTTCGTCCTGCCCCTGCTCGCCGTGCTCGGGCTCGTCGTCGCCGTCCGCGCCCGGCGCACGACGGCCACGCTTCTGCCGCTCGCCTGCGCGGCCACCGCCGCCTTCCCGTATCTGTTCATGATCGGCTACGCCGCACCGCGCTTCCTGCTGCCGGCTTACGCCCTGCTCGCACTCCCGGTCGCCGACGCGCTCACCTACCTGCTCACGGCGCCGCGCCGGCCCTGGCGCCCGGTCGTCGCGGCACTGCTCTGCCTCGGACTGGCCGCCCATCTCGCGGTGCAGCTGGCCGTCCTGGAGAACACGGTCGACGGCGCCACGGAGGCGCACGGCGCCTGGTCCCGTACGGCCACCGCGCTGCACCGGCTCGGTGTCCGCCCGCCCTGCCTGCTCACCGGGAACGAGGCGATCCCGGTCGCGTTCTACACCGGCTGCTCCTCGGCCGCGACGGCCGGGCACAACGCCAACAGCACCGAGGAGGCCATCATCGGGACCGCCCGGCGGATCCCGGTCGCCGTACTGGTGCCCGGCGGCTCCCGGCCGCCCGGTTACGCCCGCGGCTGGCCGTCCGAACCGCTCGACGGACAGCGGCTGTACTACTTCCTGCCCGGGAGCGGCCGATGACGTCCCCGCTCCCCACCCGGGAACGGCCGGTGGAGTCCCCGCCGCGACCCGCCCCGTCCCTCGGCCGCCGGCACGCCTGCTGGCACGCCGGCGTCCTGCTCGTTGTCCTGCTCGGCGGCCTCTACCTGGCCCGCCGGCACTGGCCCGCCCTGGAGAGCGGGGCCTGGCGGCTGGCCGGCGCCGACCAGGGCTGGCTGCTGGTCGGCGCGACGGCGGCGCTCGGCACCTGGGCCGCCTCGGCGCTCGCCCAGCAGGGCGCGGTCGTACGACGGCTGCCCGGATCCCGGCTGGTCGCCGCCCAGTTCGCCGCCTCCGCCGCCAACCATCTGCTGCCCGCAGGGCTCGGCGCGGGCGCGGTGAACCTCAGGTTCCTGATGCGCTGCGGACTGCCCGCGGGCCGCTCGGCCAGTGCGCTCGCCGTCAAGGCCACCGCCGGTGGCACGGTCCGCCTGGCCCTGATCGCGCTGCTCGCCCCGGCCTGCCCGGGACTCCTTCGTCCGCCGCACCTCACCGCGACGGTCCTCGCCGTCGCCCTGGGCGGACTCGTGCTCCTCGCGGCGCTGCCGGTCACCCCCTGGTGGGCGCGCTGCCGCCGGGCCCTGTCGGCCGTCCTGGCCGACATCCGCGCGCTGCACGGCTGCCCCGCGCGGGCGGCGGCCCTGTGGGGCGGTTCCCTCGCGTTCGCCGCGCTGCACTCCCTGGTCGTCATCTCCGTCACCCAGGCGGTCGGACTGCCGCTGCCCCCGCTCCAGGTGGCCCTGCTGTACCTCGCCGCCAGCAGCGCCGCCGCCCTGCTGCCCACCCCGGGCGGCCTCGGCTCCCTGGACGCGGCCCTCGCCCTCGCCCTCACCGTCGCCGGCGCCCCCGGCGCGGCCGCCGCCTCCGCGGTGCTCGGATACCGGCTGCTGACCGTGTGGCTGCCCCTGCTTCCGGGGCTTGTGGTGCTCGGGGTGCTGGTGCGGCGCAAGGCCCTGTGAGGCACCGGGAGTTTCCCGCACGTCCGGCGCAGGTAGGAGTCGGATGTCGCATGCCGAACAGGAGGGGGAGAGCCATGTCGGGGAACGGCACAGCGGGCCTGCCGGGCGAGGCGTTCTTCACGCCGGGGACTTCGTCCTTCACCGAGTTCCTGGCCGCGCACCGCCCCGGGCTGCTGCCCACCGCACCCGTGCTGCCCGCCGAGGCGCGTACGGCCCCCGACCGGTTCCCGCACGGCACCACGGTGCTCGCCCTCACCTACCGCGACGGCGTGCTGATCGCCGGCGACCGCCGGGCCACCATGGGCAACCTGATCGCCCAGCGCGACCTGGAGAAGGTGCACCCCGCCGACGACTACACGGCCGTCGCCTTCGCCGGCACCGTCGGCCTCGCCGTCGACATGGTGCGGCTCTACCAGGTCGAGCTCACGCACTTCGAGAAGATCGAGGGCACGCCGATGACCCTGGCCGGCAAGGCGACCCGGCTCGCGGCCATGATCCGGCAGAACCTCGCCCAGGCCATGCAGGGCCTAGCCGTCGTCCCGCTGCTCGTCGGCTACGACCTCACCGTGCCCGACGGCGGCCGCGGCCGCATCTTCGGCTTCGACGCGGCAGGCGGCCTCTACGAGAAGTACGACTTCTACGCCGAGGGCTCCGGCTCCCCGTACGCCCGGGGCGCCCTGAAGAAGCTGTACCGGCCGGGCCTCACCCGGCGCGAGGCCGTCCTCGCCGCGCTGCAGGCGCTGTACGACGCGGCCGACGACGACTCGGCCACCGGCGGCCCCGACCTGAACCGCCGTATCTTCCCCGTCGTCTCCGTCATCACCGAGGACGGCTTCGAGCGGCTGCCGGAGGAGGAGACCGAGGAACTCAGCCGGGAGATGATCGAGCAGCGCACCGCCCGCCCGGACGGCCCGCACGCCACACCCTGACCCGTGCGGCGCCGGGCGCTCAGGATGCGTTCAGGTTCTCGTCGGCACTGTCGGTCGCTGGAACAAGGTGCCGGAAGTCACCGTCTACTTCTGGGTGATCAAGGTGCTGTGCACGACGGTCGGCGAGACCGCCGCCGATCTGCTGAACGACAAGGCGGCTACTGGGTGTCCGCCGTGCTGTTCGCCGCCGCCACCGCCGCGGTCGCCCTCGCCCGGTTCGCGCTCGGGCCGAGCGCCGTCACGAGCTTCTGGAACGCCTACGTCCTCACCCGGCCGCTCGGCGCCTCCGTCGGCGACCACCTCTCCCAGCCGGCCGGCGACGGCGGTCTCGCCCTGGGCACCGTCGTGACCAGCGTGCTGTTCCTGGCCGTCACGCTCGGCCTCGTCGTCTTCCTGATCGTGACCCGCAAGGACGTCACCGGGGAACGGCCGGCCGGGCAGACCGTCTGACGGGGGTCACCCCGCGGGCAGGGTGACCACGAAACACGCCCCGGGCCGGTGCGCGGGGTCGTGGGACACCTCGCCGCCGGCGGAGCGGGCCAGGCGGCGGGCGAGCGGCAGCCCGAGGCCCGCCCCGCCGTGGCCGTCGCCGGGCTCGGCCCGCTTGCCGGGCTGGAAGAGCCGGTCTGCGAAGGCCTCGGGCACGCCCGGGCCGTCGTCGGTGACCTCGACGCGTATGCCGTCGGCCGTCCGCCACGCGGCGAGCGTGACCGTCGTACGGGCGTAGCGCACGGCGTTGGCCAGCAGCGGGCTGACGATCCGTTCGAGGAGCGCCGGTCGGACGCCGGCCGTGAGCGGCCCCGGGGCGTCCGCGACGACGACCCGCACCCCGTCCGGGGCCTCCAGGGCGGCGGACAGCCGGTGCAGCACGGGCGGCACGTCGGCGGTGCCGGGCGCCGTCGGCACACCCCCGCGGGCCTCGTCCAGCAGGGTGTCGCAGATGGTGCGCATCGACTGCGCGGCCTGCGCCATGACCTCGTGGGACGCGCGGGTCTCGGCGTCGGAACGCGGACGGGAGCCCCACCAGTCCAGTTCGGCCACGATCCGGCTGAGCGGGGTGCGCAGCTCGTGGGAGAGCTCGCCGGTCAGCTGCCGCTCGTGCCGCAGCACCGCCCGGATCCGGTCCAGCAGGGCGTCCAGCGAGCCGCCGAGCGCGGCCAGTTCGGCCGGCCGGTCCCGGCCCGCGAAGCGCTCCTCGGACCCCACGGCACTCCACTGCGTCGCCTGGTCCGTCATCGTGCGCACCGGGCGCAGCGCCCGGCCCACCGCGAGCCGGGTCAGCGCGTAGGTGCACGCGAGCATCACCGCGTCCAGCGCGAACGAGCCCAGCAGCAGCGTCTCGGCCGAACTCCGGTACGGCGCGAGGTCCAGCGCCGTGACCACGGTCGCCCGCGCCGCCGCGCCGGGCACCGGCTGCGCGCACAGCCGTACCGTGCCGGGGCCGTGCACCGTGGTGCAGCCGCGCCGGCCGTGCGCGGCCAGGGCATCGGCGGCGCGGGTGAGCGCGCCGGCCCCGGACGGAGGCCGCTCCAGCAGTCTGCCGCCCGTGTAGATCCACGCGTTGGTGTCCAGCAGCCGGTCGCCGGAGGTCTCCAGCACCCGCACCCGGCCGTTGCGTGAGTCGACGGTCGTGGCGACGGCCGCGGCACGGGTGCGCAGCTCGTCGTCCGCCTCCCGCTGGAGGCGGTGGCGGGCGACGGTGTTGAACGCGACGGTGAGGATCACCATCAGCAGCGCGGCGGTGGTCAGCGCCACGAGGGAGAGCCGGCCACGCAGCGTACGGGGTGCCAGCCGGGCGAGGAGCGACGGCGTACGGGTGAAGAACGCGCCTGCGCTCCCGGACGGCCTCCTCGTCGCACGCGGCTCCTCGCCCGAGCGGGATCGCCTCGTATCCATACGCCACCCCCTCATGTCAGGCGGTGGCCGATCCCGCGCGCGGTGGCGATGGTGCGCTCGCTGCCCGCCGCGCGCAGCTTGCGGCGCAGCCGGGTCAGGTACTGGTCCAGCGTGTTGTCGCTGACCTGTGCCCCCTCCGGCCAGCCCGTGCGGAGCAGCTCGCGGCGGCGCACCAGCTCCCCGCCGGCCGCGGTGAGCGCCGCCAGCAGCCGGAACTCCGTCGGTGTGAGGTCGACGCGCGTGCCGGACACGGTGGCGCTGTGCCGGACGGCGTCCAGCACCAGTCCGCCGGCGGCGGGGAATGGCGCCGGGGGCGCGGCCCGGCGCAGGGCGGCGCGCAGCCGGGCGGACAGCTCGGCGAGGTGGAACGGTTTGGGCAGATAGTCGTCCCCGCCGGCCGAGAAGCCGGACAAGCGGTCCGTGAGTCCCTGTCGCGCGGTCAGGAAGACGACCGGGGCGAGGAAGCCGTTCGCCCGCATCGCCTGGCAGACGTCCCGGCCGTCGGCGTCCGGCAGGCCGACGTCCAGCACGACGGCGGACACGTCCGGTGTCGCCAGCCGCAGGGCGGTGGCGCCGTCGCCGGCGCAGACCGTGTCGAAGTCCTCGTCCTGCAGACCACGGCGCAGCACGTCACGCAGGGCGTGATCGTCCTCGACGATGAGAATCCTGGGGCGCATGTCTCTCCACCGGCCCGTGGGCCGTGTTGTTCGGGTGGGGTGTGCCCGGCTCCGGGGCACGCAGGACGTGTCGCCCGGGCAGCCACCGGGCCGCCGCGCAGACGAAGACGGCGAGCCAGCCGACCGCGAGCAGCCAGCCGCCGACCACGTCGGTGAACCAGTGCACGCCCAGGAAGACGCGGGTCAGCCCGACCCCCGCCCCCCAGCACGCGACCAGCAGACACAGCACGGTTCTGCCGCGCGGGGCGCGCAGGCACAGGGCCGTGATCAGCAGGCCCGCCGTCAGCGCGGCCGTGGTGGTGTGACCGGAGGGGAACGACCAGCCGGAGGCGTGGGTCTGCCAGTCGTACTGCGGCGGCCGGGCCCTGGCGACCAGCTCCATCACGCCGTACCGCACCGCCTGGCCCGCGGCCAGGCAGACCACGCCGAGCGGCACGGTCACCAGCCGCTGCCGCCCGGTGCGTCCCGCGATCAGCCCGGCCAGGACCACCAGGACGTACGGCACGACACCCGTGCCCGTGGCGGTCAGGCCGCGGGCCACCGCCACCGCCACCGGCGGACGGTGCCCGACGGACCAGGACAGCAGGCCCCGGTCCGGGGCGAGCGGGCCGCCCTGGCCGCTCACCACGACGGCGGCCAGGACCGCGAACGCCATCCAGGCACCCAGGGCCACCGTGCCCGCCGGCTCCGCGAGCTTCCCGGGCTTCATATGTGTCCCGCCACCAGCAGCGGGCGCAGCCAGGTCCCTGCGAGCCGCCCGGCGAGCCGGGCCGGCAGGCGGCGCAGGACGGTCATGGCCAGGAAGCCGACCAGCCCGCCGAGCGCCGCCCCCGCGACGACGTCGTGCGGATAGTGCACCCCGACCCACACCCGGGAGGCCGCCATGGCGAGCGCGCACACCGAGGCGACGGCGCCCAGCCGGCGGGAGACGAAGAACAGGGCGACCGCCGCGGCGAAGGCGACGGCGGTGTGATTGCTCGGGAACGCCCAGTCGCCCCGCGCGGGACACGCCTCCAGCGTGCGGAAGGCCAGGCCCCGGCACGGCCGGTCCTCGGCGACCAGCGGCTTCACGGCGCTGTTCACGGCGAACGCCACCACCACCGCCACCGGCACGCTCAGCGCGGTCATGGCCGCGTCCGCCCCGTCCCGGCGGGCCCGCCACCAGCCCACCACCATGAGCAGCGCGAACACCGCCAGCCCGTACGCGGACCACACGGCGATGGTGCCGTCCACCCAGCCGGGGGAGCGGTGGGCGAGGTCCACCACGTCGAGGTAGAGCGGCCCGTCGATCGAGGAGCCGGACAGAGCGGACGTCATCAGCGGGTCTCCCTGGCCGCCCTGCGGGAGCGCAGCACCTCGGCCGCGAGCGGGAGCAGGGACACGACGACGATCAGCGCGATCACCGGCAGCAGGTACCTGTCGATATTCGGGATCGAGGAGCGCAGCGCGTATCCGGCGAGCGTGACGCCGAGGCTCCACACCAGTCCACCCGTCACCTGCCACAGGGTGAAGGTCCGGGCCGGGACCTCGAGCGCGCCGGCCAGCGGGTTCAGCACCGTGCGCACCACCGGGATGAAGCGGGCCAGGACGATCGCCTTCGCGTGTCCGTACCGCTCCAGGAGTTCCTCGGCGCGCTGCGCGCCCTCGCGGAGCTTCGCCGACCGGCTGCGGGCCAGCAGCGCGCCGCCCGCCTTCCGGCCGAGCAGGAACCCGCACTGCGCGCCGGCCAGCGCGCCGACGGCCGCCGCGACGAGCAGCGGCCCGAGCGAGAGGTGCACCCCGCTGTCGGACCTGCCCGTGCACAGCAGCCCCGCCGTGAACAGCAGGGAGTCGCCCGGCAGGAAGAACCCGATCAGCAGGCCCGTCTCCGCGAAGAGCACCACGCCGACGCCGAGCACGCCGAAGGCGGCGAGCAGCGAGTGGGCGTCGAGCACGTTGACCGCGAGCTGCGACGCCAGGTGTGGGGGAGTGGCCATCGCCGTACGCCCTTTCCTTCGACTTGCTTCGACAAGATCCGACTACACATTTGTAGACGGTCTACCGACCTGTAGACGAACGGAGAATGGCGAACGTTCCCGGACTTTGCCTGTCCATTGCCACTTCGTGACCGGTCGACTACATGGCCGTAGTCATGATGGTCCGCGAAGGTAAGGCATGCCTTCACTAACTAACCGGGAGGGCAGCAGGGCATGTGGGACGACGCGTTTCCGAGTTTCCTGATCGGACTCAGGGAGGGACTCGAAGCCGGACTCATCGTCTCCATCCTGGTCGCCACCCTGGTACGGGCAGAGGCGCGCTCACGTCTGCCCCAGGTGTGGACCGGCGTGCTGGCCGCCGTCGCCGTGGCGATGAGCTTCGGCGCGGTGCTCACCTTCACCGCCGCGTCCATGCCGCAGACCGCCCAGGAGGCCTTCGGCGGCACCCTCAGCGTGATCGCGGTCGCGTTCGTCACCGCCATGGTCTTCTGGATGCGCCGCTCGGCCCGCGGCCTCTCCGGCGAGCTGAAGCAGAAGGTGACCGGCGCCCTCGCCATGGGCTCCGGTGTGCTCGTCCTCACCTCCTTCCTCGCGGTCGGCCGTGAGGGCCTGGAGACCGCCCTGTTCCTGTGGACCACCGCGCGGGCGGCCGGCGAGTCGGCCGGACCGCTGACCGGCGCCGGCATCGGTCTCCTCATCGCGGCGGCCCTGTGCTGGGGCCTGTACCGGCGCGTGCTGAAGATCAACCTGACGAAGTTCTTCACCGCCACCGGCGCCGTGCTGATCGTCATCGCCGCCGGTGTCCTCGGCTACGGCCTGCGCGACCTCCAGGAGGGCGGCGTCCTGCCCGGCAAGACCGCCTACGCGGTCGACCTCGCGGGCAGCGTCGACGCCGGCTCCTGGTACAGCACCCTGGTCCAGGGCGTCCTCAACCTCACCCCGACCATGACCTGGCTCCAGGTGGTGGCCTACGTCGCCTACCTGGCCGTCGTGATGACCCTGTTCGTCCGCGGAGTGCGGGCCACGGGCCCCAAGCCGGCGAAGGAGCGCCCCGAGCGGGAGCCGAAGGCCGAGCGGCCCGCGCGGCGCCGGCCGGTCTGGGTGGTGCCGGCCGTCGTGGTCGCCGTACCCGCCGTGATCGCCGGGTGCGTCGTCGCCCTCTCCCGGCCCAAGCCCGCCGGGGACCAGACCGTCGCCGTCTCCGAGACCGAGTGCGGCAAGGGCTTCACAGCGCCCAAGCCGGGCCGGCAGACCTTCCAGATGCAGAACACCGGCAGCAAAACGTCCGAGGTGTACCTGATCGACCCGTCGACCAGCGCGGTCTACGGCGAGATCGAGGGCCTCGCCCCCGGCACCACCCGCGACCTCGTCGCCACCGTCGCCGGCGGCACCTACGCCTGGCGCTGCGTCCCCACCGGCGGCAAGGCCGTCACCTCCAAGGCCGTCACCGTGAGCGGCGGCGGCGCGGCCAAGCCGGTCGTCCCCGTCTCCGAACAAGACCTCGCCGCCCCCCTGAAGGCCTACAAGACGTACGTCGAGCAGGGGCTGGACACCCTCGTCACCCAGACCCGCACCCTCGACGAGGACATCGAGCACGGCCACCTGGACAAGGCCCGCACCGACTGGCTCACCGCGCACCGCACCTACGCCTCCCTCGGCGCCGCCTACGGCACATTCGAGGACTACGACCAGAAGATCGACGGGCGGGCCGACGGACTGCCGGACGGCGAGCGGGACAAGGACTTCACCGGCTTCCTCCGCCTCGAGTACGGCCTGTGGCACGGACAGTCCGCGGAGGACCTGACCGCCCCCGCCCGGCAGCTCGCCACGGACGCGGCGGGCCTGCGGAAGGCCTTCCCGTCCCAGGAGTTTGACCCGGGTGACCTGCCGCTGCGCGTGCACGAGATCCTGGAGAACACCCTCCAGTTCGAGCTGACCGGCGACACCGACGAGGGCAGCGGCACGGGCCTCGCCACCGCCGACGCCAACCTCGCCGGCACCCGTGAGCTGCTCACCGTCCTCAAGCCGCTGCTCACCAGCCGCGCGCCGAAGCTGCTCCCGACGGCGGAGACGGACATCGCCCGCGTGCAGAAACTCCTGGACGCCGCCCACGACGGCACCCACTGGACCCCCGTCGACCGGCTCGCCACCACCGACCGGCAGCGCCTCGACGGCGCCACCGGCCAGCTGCTGGAGGACCTCGCCCCGATCCCGGACCTGCTCGAGATCCGGAAGTCCGCCTGATGCCCGAAGCCTGCCCGATGACGTCCGCGCACCCGCAACCGCACCCGCGCCCCGAAGGGAACCCTGCGATGTCCACTGCCGAACCGTCGGCCTGCCCCGTCGGCCCCGCCCGCCGCTCCTTCGTGCGGACCGCGCTGGGCGCCGGTGCCGCCGGAGCGGTCCTGGCCGGCGGCGGCTTCGCCCTCGGCGAGAGCGGCGGCACCGCGCAGGCCCGGTCGGCGAACCCCGACGGCACCGCGAAGGTCCCCTTCCACGGCCCCCACCAGGCCGGCATCCTCACCCCGGCACCGGCCGCCGCCACCTTCGTCTCCCTCGACGTCATCGCCGACGACCGCGCGGGCCTGACCGAGCTGCTGAAGACCATCACCGAGCGGGCCCGCTTCCTCACCTCCGGGGGCGCCCCCACCGACCTGGGCGTCGGCGCGCCGCCCTCCGACAACGGCATCCTCGGCCCCGAGGTCCCCTCCGACGGCCTCACCGTCACCGTCACCGTCGGCGTCGGCGCCTCCCTCTTCGACGACCGCTACGGCCTCGGCAAGGCCAGGCCGGCCCGGCTGACCCCGATGCGGACCTTCCCCAACGACAACCTGAACGCGGCCGAGTGCCACGGCGACCTGTCCCTGCAGATCTGCGCCCAGAGCCAGGACACCGTGCTGCACGCCCTGCGCGACATCGCCCGGCACACCCGCGGCGGCATGCAGATCAAGTGGCGCATCGACGGCTTCCAGAACGCCCCGCGCCCCACCGGCGCCCAGCGCAACCTGCTCGGCTTCAAGGACGGCATCGCCAACCCGGACGTCACGTCCGCGCGCGAGACGGACAAGCTGATCTGGGTCGGCGACGGCCAGGGCGAGCCGGCCTGGACCAAGGGCGGCAGCTACCAGGTCATCCGGATCATCCGGATGCTGGTCGAGTTCTGGGACCGGGTCTCGCTCACCGAGCAGGAGAAGATGTTCGGCCGCCGCAAGGACACCGGCGCCCCGCTCGACGGCGCCAAGGAGACCGACATCCCCAACTACGCCAAGGACCCGCACGGCACCGCGATCCCGCTCGACGCCCACATCCGCCTCGCCAACCCGCGCAAGGCCGAGACCGACAGCTCCCGCATCCTGCGGCGCGGCTACAACTACGACCGCGGCGTGGACAACGTCGGCAACCTCGACATGGGCCTGGTCTTCTGCTGCTACAACCAGGACGTCAAGCGCCAGTTCGAGGCCGTGCAGACCCGGCTGATCGACGAGCCCCTGGTCGACTACATCTCCCCGACGGGCGGCGGCTACTTCTTCGCCCTGCCCGGCGTCCGGGACAGCGAGGACTGGCTGGGCCGGGGGATGCTCTCCGCCTGACCGAACCCGCCTTTACCGAGCACTTACTGCGCATCATTTGCAAGTAAGGAATGATGGCATCAGGCTGCGCTGCGCAGTCGTACCCGCACCACCGAAGGATGACCCTCCCGATGACGGCCGCCCCTGGTTCCGCCCCGCCCCTCCCCGCCCAGGCCGACGCCCAGCGCTCGGCCTGGCGGCGTGTCCGCGGCTCCATGACCCGGCAGGAGTGGATCAGGGTCGGTTCGATGGCCGCCTTCGTGCTCGCCCTGCACGTCGTCGGCTGGGGCACCCTGGTGGGGATCATCGCCCCCCAGCACTTCAGCGTCGGCAAGGAGTCCTTCGGCATCGGCATCGGCGTGACCGCCTACACCCTGGGCATGCGGCACGCCTTCGACGCCGACCACATCGCGGCGATCGACAACACCACCCGCAAGCTCATGGGCGAGGGACAGCGCCCGCTGTCGGTCGGCTTCTGGTTCTCCCTCGGCCACTCCAGCATCGTCTTCGGCCTCTCCCTGCTGCTCTCGCTCGGCATGAAGACCCTGGCCGGACCGGTCCGCGACGACGGCTCGCACCTGCACGAGGTGACCGGCCTGATCGGTACGACGGTCTCCGGCACCTTCCTCTACCTCATCGCCGGCATCAACCTCGTCATCCTGGCCGGCATATGGAAGGTCTTCCGGCAGATGCGGTCCGGCGCCTACGACGAGGCCGCGCTGGAGACGCAGCTGAACAACCGCGGCTTCATGAACCGCCTGCTGGGCCGGGTCACCGGCTCGATCGCCAAGCCGTGGCAGATGTACCCGCTGGGCCTGCTGTTCGGCCTCGGCTTCGACACCGCGACGGAGATCGCCCTGCTGGTCCTCGCCGGCTCGGGCGCCGCCTCCGGCCTGCCCTGGTACGCGATCCTCTGCCTGCCCGTCCTCTTCGCGGCCGGTATGTCGCTGCTGGACACCATCGACGGCTCATTCATGAACTTCGCCTACGAGTGGGCGTTCTCCAAGCCGGTCCGCAAGGTCTACTACAACCTCACCATCACCGGCCTGTCCGTCGCTGTCGCCCTCGTCATCGGCACGGTCGAACTCCTCGGCCTGCTCGCCGACAGGCTCGACCTGCACGGCGCCTTCTGGGACTGGATCTCCGGCCTCGACCTCAACACCGTCGGCTTCGTCATCGTCGGCCTGTTCTTCGCCACCTGGGCGATCGCCCTGGTGGTGTGGAAGGCGGGCCGCATCGAGGAGAAGTGGACGGAAGGCCTGGCCACGGCGGAGCAGCCGGGGTCCTGACCCCGACCTCGCCAGGTCAGTGCAGCAGCAGGGACCCCAGCCCCAGCAGGAGAAGCACGGCTCCCACGCAGCCCAGCTGGAGCCGCATCGATCCGAAGCTCCGCCACGGCGTCCGCCACGGGGGCCGGTGACGGTCGGTGAACAAGACATCCGCCCAGTCCCACACCCGTACCGAGACACCGCGGTAGTCGAAGGCCACCATGAGCAAGGCGATGCCGATGATCACCGACAGTACGCCACGCAGCACCACCGCCGTGCCCTTCCTCCCCGCTGATCGAGACCCGCATGATCGCACCGTCCGTCCGTTCGCGCACGGGCGGGGTTAGCACCGCGCTTCCGGGAAACGCGGACCGGACCGCCCGCGAGTCCAGAGGGAGGCGACCATGAGCGACCAGCAGTCCGAGCAGACCCCGATGGCGGACGACGCCTACCAGCCCACCGGAACCAACGAGGAACAGGAGGACGCCGGTCCCCTGGACCTCCAGGACGCGGTCGACGAGCGCACCTACGACGACGTCCTCGACGAGGGCTACTCCCCGCCGGAACGCCCCCTGGCCGTCACCAAGCAGGGCACCACCGCGGCCGAGCAGCACGCGGGGGAGACCCTGGACGAACGTCTCGGCCAGGAGGTCCCGGACGTGACCGCGCCACCGGGCGACGGCGTCGGCGACCTGCCCGGCGGTGAGGGCGAGCCGGTCGACCCCGAGGCCGGCGAGGCCCGGGCGGGCCGCCTGGTCGCCCCGGACGAGGGCGCGCACACGCACACCGTGAAGGAGGAGATCGCGCGGGACGTGGGCATCGACGGGGGAGCGGCGGGCGCCGAGGAAGCGGCCGTTCACGTGGTGGACGAGGAAACCTGAGCCTCTGGGCGGACGGGCCCGGTCCAACCCCTGGGGTGCGGGGAATGCATGAGCAGCCACCCCCGACCCCGCACCCGGCGACGAACCGGCACCCAGACGGCGCTACCCCAACCGGTCCACCTGGCGGAGCCGATTCGTCGCGTCCAGCGCGGCGACCTTGTACGACTCGGCCAGCGTCGGATAGTTGAACACCGCGTCGACCAGGTAGTCCACCGTCCCCCCGCAGCCCATCACCGACTGCCCGATGTGAATCAACTCCGTCGCGCCGGAGCCGAAGCAGTGCACACCGAGCAGCGTCCGGTCCACGGGCGAGACCAGCAGCTTCAGCATGCCGTGCGAGTCCCCGATGATCTGCCCGCGGGCCAGCTCCCGGTAGCGGGCCACGCCCACCTCGAACGGCACCCGGTCCTCGGTCAGCTGGTCCTCGGTCCGCCCCACGAAGCTGATCTCGGGGATCGTGTAGATCCCGATCGGCTGCAGATGGTGCATCCGCCCCACCGGCTCCCCGCACGCGTGGTACGCGGCGGCCCGGCCCTGCTCCATCGAGGTCGCCGCGAGCGCCGGGAAGCCGATGACGTCACCGACCGCGTAGATGTGCGGGACGTCGGTGCGGTAGTTCTCGTCCACCTTGATCCGGCCGCGCGCGTCCGCCGCCAACCCCGCCTTGTCCAGGTCGAGTTCGTCGGTGAGGCCCTGCCGGCCCGCCGAGTACATCACCGTGTCCGCGGGTATCTTCTTGCCGCTCTCCAGCACGGTCAGCGTGCCCCGCGGATGGCGTTCGACGGCGGCCACGGTCTCGCCGAACCGGAAGGTGACCGCCAGGTCCCGCAGGTGGTACTTGAGCGACTCCACGATCTCCACGTCGCACAGGTCCAGCATCCCGGGACGCTTCTCCACCACCGTCACCTTGCTGCCCAGCGCGGCGAACATGGAGGCGTACTCCATGCCGATCACGCCGGCACCCACGATCACCATGGACCGCGGCACCCGCTCCAGCGAGAGCACGTTGTCGGAGTCCATGATCGTCCGCCCGTCGAACTCGACCGTGCCCGGGCGGGCCGGCCGGGTGCCGGTGGCGATCACGATGTGCCCGGCGCTCAGGCGCCGTTCCCGGCCGGAGACCTCGGACAGCGCGACGGTGTGCGGGTCGGCGAAGCGGGCCGTGCCGGAGTACACGGTCACCTGGTTGCGGGAGAGCTGATTGCGCACGACGTCCACCTCGCGGCCGACCACGTGCCGGGTGCGCGCGGTCAGATCGGCGACGGTGATGTCGTCCTTCAGCCGGTAGCTCTGCCCGTACAGATCGCGCTGGGAGAGACCGGTCAGGTACAGCACCGCCTCGCGCAGGGTCTTGGAAGGGATGGTTCCGGTGTGCAGGGAGACCCCGCCGAGCATGTCGGGGCGGTCGACGACGGCGACCCGGCGGCCCAGCTTGGCCGCGGCGATGGCGGCCTTCTGACCGCCGGGTCCGGATCCGATGACGAGCATGTCGAAGTCGAAGTCGGGCACCCTCGGGAGTCTGTCAGTCCACCGGCCCGCTCCGGAAGGGATCGCCGCCGTCGAAATCCCTTGAACGGCGCGGGAGTTTCCGTCGGCGTCCGCCCTCCTCGCCGCGCCGGAGCCCCGGGAGGACAATGACGCCATGGGCCAGCGATCCGGCGATGTGAGCCGCCCCGCCCGGCTGGCCGGTCCCGGCGAGGGGATCGGTGCCGACGAACTCGCGCTCGCCACCCGTAACCACGGTCTGCCCCTGGAGGCGCTGCGGCACGACGTCACCCCGCCCGGACTGCACTACGTCCTCACGCACTACGACATCCCGTACGTGCCGGACGCCGGTGCCTGGCGGCTGACCGTCGACGGCCGGGTGCGCACCCCGCTCGACCTGTCTCTCGCCGACCTGCTGTCGTTCCCGCAGGTCACCACCCGGGTGACCCTGGAGTGCGCGGGCAACGGCCGGGCCCTGCTCACCCCCCGGCCGGTCAGCCAGCCCTGGCTGGTGGAGGCGGTCGGCACCGCCGACTGGACCGGAGTGCCGCTCCGGCTGCTGCTCGCCGAGGCGGGCGCGGACCCGGCGGCCGCCGACGTCGTCTTCACCGGCGCCGATCACGGAGTCGAGCGGGGCGTCGAGCAGGACTACCAGCGTGCCCTGCCCCTGGCCGTCGCGGCCGGCGACGATCCGGCGGTTCTGGTCGCCACCGCGATGAACGGCGCGCCGCTGCCCCCGCAGCACGGCCGGCCGCTCCGGCTGGTCGTGCCCGGCTGGTACGGCATGGCGCACGTGAAGTGGCTGCGCTCGGTCACCGTCAGCGACGTACCGTTCACGGGCTTCCAGCACGCGGTCGCCTACCGGATGCGGCGCAGCGCCGACGAGGAGGGCGAACCGGTCACCCGGATCGCGCCGCGCGCGCTGCTCGTGCCGCCCGGCTGTCCCGACTTCATGTCCCGCACACGGGTGGTGCGGCCCGGGCCGGTGAGGCTGTTCGGCCGCGCCTGGTCCGGGCAGGCGCCCGTTACCTCCGTGGAGGTCAGCACGGACGGTGGCGCCCACTGGGCGCGTGCCGTTCTCGACCCGGTCGTGGACGGGCAGCGATGGGCGTGGCGGGCCTGGCACCACGACTGGGACGCGGTGCCGGGCGAGTACGCGCTGGGCGCGCGGGCGACCGATGCCGTCGGCGGCACCCAGCCCCTTGAGCAGCGCTGGAACCGCGGCGGCTTCGCCAACAACGCCGTGCACTGGCTGAGCGTGCTGTGTGCGGCCGACGCCCACGCGCCATAAGGGGCTTGCGTGGTGCGGCGGGGCGCGGGTCGTGCGTGGTCGATCGCGCCCCGCGGCGGAGCCGCATGTCGCATACGGCCCCGCGCCCCTGCGAGTCGGCTGTTCCGCCCCCGTTGAAAAGGAGCCCTTGTTGTCCCCGGACCGCCCTACGGCATCAGCCTCTCGATGGCTGTCGGGCCCTCCTTCTCCATCTTGCGGCGGGCCCAGTCGAGGTTCTTCGGTGTGACGTCCCTGCCCGCCGCCATCACCAGATCCTCCGGGGTGACATCCCTGGGGGGTGCGGAGTGGAGCAGGGCGTCCGGGGTGCAGTGGTCGTCGGACGACCGGGACTCGTCGGGTGTCATCGTCGACATGATGCCTCCTCCTCGGTCCGGATGACCGCATCCGTGCCGGTGCCGCCGAACGGGGCACACTCTCACCATTCCCCGCAGCGCCTTCCCGCGCCACCGGAGAGCACTCCCTCCTAAGCTGAAGACATCTCGCACCGCTCACCGGGAGGCCGCAGATGGCCGAGACCCCGTTTCCCGAGGACGTCCACCCCAGTTCCCGCTACCTGCCCATCGCCGACCACGGACTCATCGGCGACCTGCGCAGCGTGGCCCTGGTCGGCACGAACGGCACGATCGACTGGTACTGCACTCCGTCCTTCGACTCCCCCAGCGTCTTCGCGGCCATCCTCGACGCCGAGCGCGGCGGCTGCTTCGAGCTGGCCGCCGCCGCACCCGCGCGTACCAAGCAGTTCTACTTCCCCGACACCAACGTACTGATCACCCGGTTCTTCACCGACGACGGCGTCGGCGAGGTGCAGGACTTCATGCCGGTCACCTCCGACAGCGCGGCCGGCACGGGAGAGGCGGGCCGGCACCGGCTGATCCGGCGCGTGGTCTGCGTCCGCGGCACCGTGCCCTTCCGGGCGCTGGTCGCCCCGCGGTTCGACTACGGCGGGGCCCCGCACACCCTGCGCACCATGGGCGGCACCGTCGTCTTCGAGTCCACCGAGGGGTCCCTGGCGCTGATCTCCACGGTCGACCTGGAGTGCGACGACCGGGACGCGCGCGCCGACTTCAAGCTCGGCGAGGGCGAGTCGGCGGTGTTCGCCCTCGACCAGGCCGGCGAGGCGGTGGCCCCCCGCGGCTGCGCCCACGCCGAGGCCGAGCACCAGTTCAACGCCACCGTCGACTACTGGCGGCGCTGGCTGCACCAGTCCCGCTACCGGGGCCGCTGGCGCGAGATGGTGCACCGCTCCGCGCTGACCCTGAAACTGCTCACCTACGCGCCCACCGGCGCCATCGTCGCCGCCCCCACCACCAGCCTGCCCGAGCAGCTCGGCGGCGAGCGGAACTGGGACTACCGGTACGTGTGGGTGCGGGACGCCGCCTTCGCCGTGTACGCGCTGCTGCGGCTCGGTTTCGCCGGGGAGGCCGAGGCGTTCATGTGCTTCCTGACCACGCACGTCAGCCCCTGCGAGGGCGCCGAGGTCGCGCCGCTGCAGATCATGTACGGCATCGACGGCCGCCCCGACCTGCCCGAGCGCGAGCTGCCGCACCTGGAGGGCCATCAGGGCTCCGCCCCGGTCCGGGTCGGCAACGCCGCCGCCGGCCAGCTCCAGCTGGACATCTACGGCGCCCTGATCGACTCGATCTACCTGTACGACAAGTGGGCGCAGCCGATCTCCAGCCACCAGTGGGACGACGTGTCCCACCTGGTCGACTGGGTCTGCACACACTGGGACCAGCCCGACGAGGGCGTGTGGGAGACCCGGGGCGGCCGCAAGAACTTCCTGTACTCGCGGCTGATGTGCTGGGTCGCGATCGAGCGGGCCATCCGCCTCGCCAACCGGCGCGGACTGCCCGCCGATCACCGGCGCTGGCGGCAGGCCCGCGACACGATCTACCGGCGGATCATGGACCGCGGCTGGTCGGAGGGGCGCGGTGCCTTCGTGCAGTATGAGGGCGGCGACGTACTGGACGCCTCCCTACTGATGATGCCGCTCGCCAAGTTCATCGCCCCCACCGACCCCAAGTGGCTGTCCACCCTGGACGCCCTCACCGAGGACCTGGTCTCCGACTCCCTCGTCTACCGCTACGACCCGCAGGCCAGCCCCGACGGACTGCGCGGCGACGAGGGCACCTTCTCCATCTGCTCCTTCTGGTACGTGGAGGCGCTGGTGCGGGCCGGCCGGCTCGACGAGGCCCGGCTGGCCTTCGAGAAGATGCTCACCTACGCCAACCACCTCGGGCTGTACGCGGAGGAGATCGGCCGTACCGGCGAACAACAGGGGAACTTCCCGCAGGCGTTCACCCACCTGTCCCTGATCAGCGCCGCGTTCAACCTCGACCGCGCCCTGGGCTGACCATGGGGCGGTGTGTCCGCAGGTCGTGGGGGTACCCGGGAGTCTCCGAAAGGAGAACGACGCAGGGTCGAAAGAAGGAGGAGACCCCGTATGACCAGCTCCAGTGAGACAGGTGGCATCACCGGTACCCGCGACAAGAACTACGACCTCATCTGGTACGTGGAAGCGTGCCTGGACAACGCCCTTCGCCTGGAGACGTACATCCAGGACGCCGAACGCGACGACGACCGAGAGCTCATGGACCTGTTCCACAAGGCTCAGTCCGACAGTCGCAAGGGCGCCGAGATGGGCAAGCAGCTGCTGCGCGAGCGGCTGAGCGCCTGATCGCCTCCTCCGCTCAGGCGAACCGGGAACTCGGGACGGGCCCGGCGGACCGTACGCGCGCCCGGTCGCCGCGCAGCCAGGTGCCCCTGACGGCACCGGCGAACGCGGCGAACGGCGCGTCGTCGTCCGCCGGGCCCCCGCCGTCCCCCGGATCGGCGCCGGGGTCGGCGGCCGTCACCTCGGCGGCGATCTCCGCCTCCGGGCGGTCGTCCGCGGGGCCCCGTTCGACGCCGCCGCCCGCGCCCTGACGCAGCTGCTCGCCCCAGGGCGGCACCACCGACTGGTGCAGCAGGCCCACGCTGTCCGCGGTGATCGCGGGCGGGTCCGTCCAGCAGCTCGCGTGCGCGTGCAGCACCTGCCCAGGCACGCGCTCGAAGAGCTGCCCGACGATCTGCGGGCCGCCGTCGTGCGCCGCCAGGCCGTCGAGGTCGTAGGCGACGACCACGGTGTCCGTCCGTCCGGGCGCGAACGGCTCGGCCGGCAGGTCCAGCACCTCGGCCGCGGCGAGGCCGAGGATCCGTGAGTCCCGGTCGGGCAGCAGTGACACCGACCGGGGCCGCACTTCGGCCGCCTCCAGCAGGGTGCGCAGTCGCAGCAGCCCGCGCAGACAGGTGTCGGGAGTGTCCTGCAGCCAGGCGTAGCGGCCGTTCATGCCCGCGCCGAAGCCGTACGGCGACAGGGTCCCGAGGACCGTGCCGGCGGTCACGTACTGCCAGCCGCGCAGATCGGTCAGGTCGAGCGAGGACACCCGCTCGGCGTCGGTCGCGCGCTTCAGCACCCGGTTCTGCCGGTCCCGCGCCGGCTGCCACTGCGCGTCCTCGGGGTCGGTCAGCAGCGCGTGCTGGCGCCGGGCCAGCTCCAGGTCGCCCGCCAGCACGGCGTTGAACACCAGCAGATAGCGGTCCGGCCAGTCCTTGAACACCCCTTCGTGCCGGGCGAGTTCGGTGACCGCCTCACGGTGCCGGCCCTCGTCCTCGTACGCCGACACCAGCTCCCGCAGGACGACAAGCGAACCGCCGCCTCGGCGCAGCGCCTCGCGGAGCGCCGGGATCGCCAGGTGGGACACGCCGCGTTCGACGCACGCGTACCCGAAGTCGAAAAGCGCCCCGGGGCGGCCGGGGTCGGCGGCGAGAGCCGCGGCGGCCTTCGCGAGGTCGTCGAAGCCCGCCGCTGCCGCGGCCCGCCGCACCACCAGGGCCACCTCGGCGAGCGGCTGCTCCTCACCGGCCGCCCGCAACTGCCGCAGCGCACCGGGCACGTCCCCCGAGTCCAGGCACTCCCAGGCCTTGAGCAGATCGGGGGACTTCGGGCGGCGATTCCTGCGTGAGAACATGCCGGAGATCATCACCCGCCGAATGACGTGTCCTCAACACAATTCCCGCGGAGATCTACGGCAGCGGCTGCTCCGCCCAGATGATCTTGCCGTCGGGGGTGTAGCGGGTGCCCCAGCGCTCGGCGAGCTGCGCGACCAGGAACAGACCCCTACCGCCCTCGTCGGTGGTCGCCGCGTACCGCAGATGCGGCGAGGTCGTGCTGCAGTCGGACACCTCGCAGATCAGCGTGCGGTCGCGCAGCAGCCGTACCCGGATCGGGCCGCGCCCGTAGCGGATGGCGTTGGTGACCAGCTCGCTCAGGATCAGCTCCGTGGTGAAGTCCAGCTCCTCCAGGCCCCACTCGGCGAGCCGCCGGGTCACCGCGGACCGCACCTCGGACACCGCCGCCGGGTCGGACGGCACCGGCCACTCGGCGACCCGGTCGGCGCCCAGCACCCGGGTCAGGGCGACGATCAGCGCCACGTCGTCGCTCGGCCGGGGCGGCAGCCGGTCCAGCACGGCCCGGCAGGTCTCCTCCGGCGAGCCGCCCGGCGTGTCGCGCAGAGCGCCGCTCAGCAGCTCCAGACCGACGTCGATGTCCCGCTCGCGGTCCTCCACCAGCCCGTCGGTGTACAGCACCAGCCTGCTGCCCTCCGCCAGCTCCAGCTCGGCCGTCTCGAACGGCAGCCCGCCAAGACCCAGCGGCGGCCCGGCCGGCACCTCCGGGAACTCCACCCGGCCGTCGGGGTGCACCAGCGCGGGCGGCGGATGGCCGGCCCGGGCGATGCCGCAGTGCCGTGAGACCGGGTCGTACACCGCGTACAGGCAGGTCGCGCCGGCGATCGCCGCGGAGCCGTCCGCGGCCGTCTCGTCCTGGTCGATCCGGCCCACCAACTCGTCCAGCAGACCGAGGAGTTCGTCCGGCGGCAGATCCAGCGCGGAGAAGTTGTGCACCGCCGTGCGCAGCCGGCCCATGGTGGCCGCCGCGTGCAGCCCGTGCCCCACCACGTCTCCCACCACCAGCGCCACCCGGGCACCGGACAGCGGCAGCACGTCGAACCAGTCGCCGCCCACCCCGGCCTGCGCCGGCAGATAGCGGTAGGCGATCTCCAGCGTGTCCTGCTCCGGCAGCGAGCGCGGCAGCAGACTGCGCTGCAGCGTGACCGCCATGCTGTGCTCGCGGGTGTACCGGCGGGCGTTGTCGATGGACACCGCCGCCCGCGCGACCAGCTCCTCGGCGAGCGCCAGCTCCTCGGAGTCGAACGGCTGCGGCTTCTGCGAACGCCAGAAGTTCGCCACGCCCAGCACCAGGTTGCCCGCCCGGAGCGGCACCGTGATCAGCGAGTGGATGCCGTACGCCAGGACCCGGCCGGTGCGCTCCGGGTCCTGCGCTCGCCAGCCGGGCGCGTCACGCAGCACGGGCTCCAGGACCGACTGCCCGGTGGTCAGACTGCGCGCCTGCGGCGAGGTGGCCACGAACCGGATCCGCTCGCCGACCGGATACAACGGCGAGTCCTTGCGGATGCCGGCACAGGCGGCGCGGCGCAGCGCGGTGCCCGGCTTGGGCTCCTCGCCGTGCAGCACCGCGTCGAACAGGTCCACGGTCACGAAGTCCGCGAACCGGGGCACCGCCAGCTCGGCCAGCTCCTCGGCGGTACGGGCCACGTCCAGGCTGGTGCCGATGCCCACCCCGGCGTCGTACAGCATGTTCAGCCGCTCGCGCGCCACCTCCGCCCGGCCGGACAGCGCGCGCAGCTCGGTGGAGTCGCGCAGCGTGGTGACACTGCCGGCCGGGCCGCCGCGCACATCGGTGGGCCGCTGGTTGATCGCCAGCAGCCGGTCCTTGACCAGATGCACCTCGTCCGTGGCCACCCGGCCCGAGGCCAGCAGCGCCGCCGTCTCGTCGTCCAGGCCCAGCTCCAGCACGCTGCGCCGCTCGGCGTCCGCGGGCAGGTCCAGCAGCCGGTGCGCCTCGTCGTTGGCGAGCACCAGCCGGCCCCCGTCGCCGACGATCAGCACACCCTCCCGGACCGCGTGCAGCACCGCGTCGTGGTGCTCGTACATCCGGGTCATCTCGTACGGCCCCAGGCCGTGCGTCTGGCGCAGCAGGCGTCTGCTGACCAGGGCCGTGCCCCCGGTGGCCAGCGCGAGCGCCACCGCCGCCGCCGCGAGCAGCAGGGGCAACTGCTCGTGGGCGGCACCGCCCACGTGCGCGGTGGTGACACCAGCCGACACCAGGCCCACCACCTTGCCCGCCGCGTCCTTCACGGGCACCACCACCTGCACCAGCGGGCCTATGGTGCCGTTGACGTGCTCGACGACCGTGCCGCCGGCCTGCGCGGGGGCGATCGTGCCGACGAACTTCTTGCCGATGCGGTCGGGTTTGGGGTGCGTGTAGCGGATGCCGTCGGTGTTCATCACGACGACGAAGTCCACGCCGGTCGCCTTGCGCGTGGCCTCCGCCTTCGGCTGGAGGATGGCCGTGGGGTCCGGGGCGCGCAGCGCGGCCGCCGTGCCCGGCGCGTTCGCGAACGACTGGGCGACGGCGAGGGAGCGGTTCTGTGCCGCCATGTCGCTGTCGCGCCGCACCTGGAGCACCTGTGCCACCACGGCCGCGACGACCAGCAGCAGCACGATCACCACCTGGAGTACGAACACCTGTCCGGCGACGCTGCGCCCGGTCACCGCCGACCGCAGCGCCCCGCGCCCGCCGCCGTTCCCGTCCGAGCCGTGCGGCCCCGGCACCTTCGATGCGCGCGGCACCCCGGAACGTCGGGGCGGCCGGGTCGCGTTCCGGCCGGGCAGTCGCACCATGTGCCCATGTCTACACTGCCCGGCCCGGTCCGGCGAGACCGTCACCCGAGGTGGTGGCCGCCGTTCGGAGGGGGCTGTGTCCGCTCACCGGAGGCGTACGGGGACCGAACGGCGGGCGGCCAGCAGCAGCGCGACGTCGTCGGGGCGGTTGGTGGCATGCCGGGCGGTGGCCGTGAGCCGGTCGGCGACCCCGGCCAGCGACCGTCCGCCCCGGCGGCCCGCGGCGGCACCCGCCCGGGCGAGCGCCATCCGCAGCGCGTCGATGCCTTCGTCGATGTCCGCCCCCGGCCGCTCCACCAGCCCGTCCGTGTACAGGGCGAGGATCGCATCCGGCTCCAGCACCAGCTCGGCCACCGGGTACCAGGCGCACGGATCCACCCCGAGGACGACACCGCCCGGAACGTCCAGCAGCCGGGTCCGGCCGTCGGCGGAGCGCAGCAGCGGCTGCGGATGTCCCGCCCGGGCGATCCGGGCACGGCCCGTCGCGGGCTCCAGCCGCAGGTAGCAGCAGCTGGCGAACTGACCCGGATCGAGGTCGATCAGCAGGTGGTTGGTACCGCACAGCACCTCGTCGGGTGGCCGGTCGCCGAGCGCGAACGCCCGTACGGCGCTGCGCAGCTGCCCCATCGTGGCCGCCGCCTGCACCCCGTGCCCCTGCACATCACCGATCACCAGCGCCAGCCCGTCACCGGCCTCGACCACGTCGTACCAGTCGCCGCCCACGTCCATGCCCTGCGTGCCCGGCAGATACCGGCCCGCCGTCTCCACCTGCGGATGCGTCGACAGCCGGCGGGGCAGCAGCGCCTGCTGCAGGCCGCGGGCGAGGGCCGCCTCGCTGTCGTAGCGCTGTGCCCGCTCCATGGCGTGCGCGATCAGCCCGGCGAGCGCGGTGAGGACCGTGCGCTCCTCGGCGCTGAAGCCGCGCGAGCGGTCGAAGCCGAGGATGCACGAGCCGACCGGCCGTCCGGAGGCGATCAGCGGCAGGAAGGCCCGGGCGCCCTCGTCGGCGTCCAGCGGGATGCCCGGGTAGGCGGCCGCCATTTGCTGCATCGACTCGAAGAACAGCGGCCGCCCCGTGGTCAGGCACTCCACGCCCGGCAATCGCGCGTCCAGGCCGATCCCCTCGAACGGATCGAGGAACCCCTGCGGGAAGCCCGTCTCCCAGGCGAGATAGAAATGCCGTTCCTGGAGCAGGTAGATGGCGAGGCAGCCGCCGCCGAACGCGGGCAGCAGCTCCCGCACCACCACCGCCGACACCTGCCGGGCGGTCACCGCGTCCGTCAGCGCGATGGCCAGGGCGATCGGCCGGTACAGCGGCGCCATCGAGCCGCCGACCGTCACCGTGTCCTCCAGGACGTGCTCCTCGACGGCCGGCCCGGCCGGCGGATCCATCCGGCTGGCCGGGACGATCGTGCAGCTCAGCAGGTCCTCGCTGCGATGCACCGACACGGCGAGCCAGTCCCCCGCGGCGGGCTCGCCGGATTCCCCGGCCGGCCGGTGCACATGGAAGTGCACCGGACCCGGGGACAGCAGCGCGCCGCGCAGATGGTCGTCGTACGGCGCACCGGCCAGCCACGGCATCGCCTCCCACAGCGAGCGCCCGAGCAGCCACTCCCGGTCCCGGCCGGCGAGCCGGGCCGCGGCCTCGTTGACGTACACGATCAGTCCCAGCCGGTCCAGGCAGAACACCCCCTGCGGGAGCAGGTCGGCCGCGCCGTCCGCGGACTCGGCGGGCCCCGGCGCGACCACCACTGCGCCGACCTGCTCCCCGGCACCGCCCTCGGCGGCCGGCCACACGTCCAGCAGCCGCGGCGTGCCGTCCCCCGCCCGCAGGGCCAGCGGCGCGGCGGGCGGCTTCCCGGCCGCGGCGTCGCGCAGCGCGGTCAGGACGAGATGCGCGTCGTGCGGGGCCAGGGCGTCCGCGAGCGCCGTGTCCGTGCCCTCGAAGGCGCCGGGCGACAGCCCGAGAAGTGCATGCAGCCGGCCGTCCGCGCGCACCACGCCGGTCCCTGGATCCCAGTGGAACCGCGCCACGACGGTCTGCGCGGGCCGGCTCGCGGGCGGCCGTACGCACAGTGGCTCAGCGTCCCAGACCACCGCGGCCGGGTCGCCGTCGGCGAGGCCGAGCAGCTCGGCGCCCAGGCCTTCGGCGAGCCTGGCGAGCAGCTCCCGGTCCAGCAGCTCGTCCGCGGTGTCCGTCACCACGGGGCGCAGCACCATGAGCACCCCCAGCGGTTCGCTCCCGCCCGGCACCGGCACGTGCACCGACCCGAACGGGAACGGCAGGCTCGCCGCGAACTGCGGATACCGGCGCGCCGTCTCGGCGGCGTTCGCCAGCACCACGGGTACGCCGAGGCGGTAGGCGTCGGCGACGGGGAGGGGGCGGCCGACGTGCAGTCGCCACCAGGGCCGGAACAGCGGTCCGGGCAGCCCCGCCAGCGCCGCGAGGCGCAGCTGGCCCGGGGTGCCGGAGCGCAGGTACACGGCCGCCACCCGGCCGCCGCCCGCGCCGAGCGCACCAGTCGAGGTGTCGGCCAGCAGCGCGGCCAGCCGGGCCCGCGTACGGACCGCCTGCTCGCCACCGCTCCCAGTCATCGCCCCTACCTCGTCCCGTGCGCCCTCGGGTGGATGACACAGCAAGAATGCGCCCGGAGGACCGTGCGACGCACCTGCTACGCGCGGGAAACAGGGAGGCCGACGGGAAGCTGCTCGCCGGGGCAGCCGCTCACCGGCCGCCGGCCATGCCCGCCGCGAGGACGCGGACCGGCTCAGCCCGCCGGTCCTGCCGGTCCCGCACGGCCCGGCTCCGGGCTCGCGGCGGGCACCGGGCGCAGCACCAGATGACCGTCCAGCCGGTCGGCCGCCATGGCGAACGGGAAGCGGTCCGCCTCCAGGCACATCGCCACGTCCTCGGGATGGACACCGGCCCAGCCGCGCCGCGCGCCGTCGGCGAGCCGTTCGGCGGCGTCGGAGCGCCGTGCCCGTTCGAGGTAGGGCACGGCGTCCGCGTGGGCCGACCGGACGCGGTCGGCGATGTACTCGGCGCAGGCGAGATCCTCCTCGGCCCGGCCGCCGTCCCCGGTGACGACGAAGGTCACCGTCTCCGGCCGGGCCCGGCGCAGCACCTCGGCGGTCGCACCGGCCACCACGAAGCTCGCGCACAGCAGCAGCCCGGCGTCCGCCACGGCGAGCGCCCCGGCCGTACCGGCGGTGGTCTTCTGCACGACCGTACGGCCCCGCACGTCCAGCGAACGCAGCCGCGCGGGCGAGTTGGCCAGGTCGAACCCGGGTACCGGCTCGCCGTCCTGGAAGGCGAGCCAGCCCGGGTGACGGGCCTTCAGCTCCAGGGCCTCCCGCTGCGTACCGGCGAAGACGATCCGCTCGGCGCCGCGCCGGAACGCCCAGGCGGTCACGGTGAACGCCCGCATGACATCGACGACCACGGCCACGTCCGGAGCCGTCGGGGTACCGGGTATACCGGTGAACTCGGTCCGCATCACCCCATGATCGGGCCTGCGGCGGCCGTTCAGGGACCGGGCGGCAGCGGCCGGGCCGCGCGCAGGCTGCGCAGTGCGAGCAGCAGGACGGCGATGTCGTCCAGGTAGACGGGGTCGGGCAGCAGGTCGGTGGGGAGCAGCAGATAGGCGACCGCGCCCCAGAACACCCAGCGCGGGCCCGTCGGCAGCCCGGCCCGCCGCAGCGTGCGCCGGGCGCGCACCAGCCGTACCAGCAGGGCGAGGGCGACGGCGAGCAGCACCGCCGCGACGACGGCGCCGATCACCAGCAGGGTGGTGGTATCCATCCGGCTCCCTCCGGGCTTCGACAGGACGGCTACGACGACTTTCCGGATCCACTGTGACGGTTACGGCGGCGTCCCGCTCCCACTGTGCCGCCTACGAGGACCGCTCCGTGCCGTCGGCTCTCTCCGCGCTGCCGCTCTCCGCCGCGGGCTCGGGCGCCGCCGACGTGTCCGGTGCGGTGTTCGCCGAGTCCGGCGCAGGGTCCTGCGGGGCGGGCGTGGACTGCCGCCGGCCCTTGGCCGTGAACCTCAGCCGTTCGAACGTGCGGGTCAGCTGCTGCAGGGCCCCCGGTGTCCCGGACGTGGGCCGTTGCGGCGGAAGGGCGGGGGCGGGGAGGTCACGGTAGGCGGCGAGCGCCTCCAGGGCCTGCTCGGCTGCCTCCTTGTACAGGTCACGGGACCGGGTCATCGCCTCCAGCGCCTCCGCGTACCGGGCGACCAGCCGCCGTTCACGCTCCAGCTCCTCCTGGAGGGTCATCAGGGTCCAGTTCTCCCGCAGGTCGGTCAGCGCCTCCCCGATCTCCCGCGGCAACGGCCGGGTCAGGGCGGCGAAGTGCCGCAGGGCCGCGAAGAGTTCGGCGGGCTCCGCACCGTCGAGGAAGACACTGCGGACGGTGTGCTCACGGCTGTCGTAGCCCTCCGGAGCCGGTTCCGGGGGCAGCAGCACCGCGCCGCCGCGCGGCACCTCGACGCCGAGGTCCTTCAGCGCCCAGTTGACGGCGCGGAACTGGTGCGGCGCGGCCCGGTGCTCCACCACCCGGTGCCTGAGACCGGGCGGCAGCAGCCGGGTCAGCGGCAGCCTGCCCTGCTCGTCCGGGGTCATCGCCTCGTGCACGACCACGTTGAGGCACCACGCCTCGCGCGCCGCCTCCCGCAGCCTGCGCCGCATCTCCTTGTCGTCCGCGGGCAGCGCGTTGACCTGCCGCAGGCGCAGCCCGGTCACCGTGGCGTGGTGGTCCCAGGAGCCGTCGTCGCCGGCCGCGCCCTCGGGCCAGAACAGCGTCGCCGGCGAGGGCCATGCCTCGTCCCACGGGCGTTCCGCCTCCGCGACGAGCCGCCACTCGTGTCCCTGCCCGCGGCCCCCTTCCGTGACGAGGGTGAGCCGCGCCCGCACGGTCACCGTGCCGGCGACCCGCCAGCGCGCCTCGAACACCCGCCGGGCCGAGTCCTCGGGCACGGGAGGTTCGGCGAAGTCGTCGATGTCACCGCTCTCCTTGTGGCGGCGCAGGGTACGGCGGACGACCTCCTCGGGGTCGGGACCGGTATGGCGGCCACGGGCCGCCCAGAGGGTCTGCGGGATGGTGGGGCGGTCGGCGCTGGAGTTCGACATAAGCCAATCTGCTGATGGGGGCGGGTGCGCCTCCCAGTATCACCGCTCGCCCGGGTAGCACGTCGTCCGGGGCGGGCGGGCGGCGCGTGGCGGGGCCGGACGGCCCCGCGCACGGGGCGCGCGCCGTACACCCGGGGCGCGCGGGGCGCGCGTCGGGCGGCCGCCGTTCACCTGTGGTCGCGCCCTCGTACGGCGCCCACAATGGTCCGCCGAACGGGGTCCGCCCGCCCATCCGCTTAGGGGCGGGCCCCGTTCTCGGTTCCCGTGGCGATCTCTGCGTCGCTGGGCCCGCCGCGCGGCGAGCGTCGCGCCCGGCGGTGCCCTGCCCCTCGCCGCGCTCGGTCTGCTCCTGCCGGCCGCGCGCGTCGCCGCCGTCTCCCCCTGGCTCCGGTTGCCGGGGCCGCCCCATACACCGGCGGCGGCCTCGCCCAGACGGCCGCGCTCACCCTGCTGACCGTGCTGCCGGGAGTCGCCGGAGTCCGAGAACTCGCCCGCTGCTGAAGGGAGTTCTCCCGGGAGATGCGCCGTGGCCGGGCTGGTGCGGGAAGGCCCGGGGTGGCCGCTGACGGGGCAGTTCCTCGCGGAAGCCGGTGATGACCGAGCTGATCTGGCGCATCAGGACGGTGTCCGTCAGCCGGTCGCGGTAGAGGTTGGCGCGGGCCAGGGCGGGCAGGTCCACACAGAAGTACAGGCTCATCAGCGGGTTGACGAACAGCTCGCTGTTCCGGGTGCGTTCCGTGAACCGCACATCGCCGAAGTCACCGCGCACCGCGGCGGCGACGGACCCGTTCACGATGCTCGGGTGACCGGCGTGGCAGCGCTGGGCGTGGGCGACCGCGTCGGGACAGGCCGCGCCCTCGGCGCTCTCCCGAGGCAGCGAGAACGCGCCCAGGCAGCCGCCCGCACGGTCCAGGGCGGCCAGGTTCTCCAGCACCAGCGCATGGCTGACGCCGTGATAGGCGTCCACCCCGAAACCCAGGCAGGCCACCAGCCGGTGCGCAACCTCGTCGAGTCCCGCGACGGCGGCCAGGCTCGCCATGTCCTCCTCGGGCGTGCCGAGCCCGTGTTCGTCGCCCGCATCAGGATGTCCGTCCCACCGTCCACCAGCACCACCGCGTCGACCTCGCCCAGGTGCCCGGACAGTGCCCGGCAGGCGGCGCGGAGCGGCTCGACACCGGTGCGGGGAAAGGCGTACACGGTGTCCGGCAGGCCTTGTGTTTCCGGAGCCGTCGCGCGAGCGACCGCTCGGGGAAGTAGTCGCCGCGCAGTGGGGTGCCCGGGCGGACCGCGGCGACATCCGGTGCCACCCAGTGGCCGGGTCCGAGGCCGTACAGGTCGGCGAACGACAGGTTCGCCAGGTGGACCTCGCTGCCGGCCGACCGCAGAGCGAGCGCCAGGGGCAGCCCGGCATAGACGTCGAACCCGCCGCCCGCACCGGCGACGAGCACACGTCGGGCCTCACGCAGACGGGTGAAGAAGAGGGGCTCGCGGAGGGAGAACACCACAGGACCCTGACAGGGCCTTTTCCTGGGCTCATGCGGGATTCACCGGGCCGCAGCCGGAGGTTCCCCGGGGCGTGCACAGGGGCCGGCGCACCCGCGCCGGCCCCGCTCGTCGCTCCTCGCGTCCGGGACTTACGCCCCGCTCTCCCGCAGCATGTCCTCGCGCTCGACGATCTTCACGCGCTCACGGCCCTGCGGCTCGCCCAGCGCGCGCTCGGCGGCGTCCAGCTTGTACCAGCCCTCCCAGGTGGTGAAGCGGACCTCGCGCTCGGCGAGGAAGGCGTCCACCGCCTGCGGATCGGGCGAGGCCGGGGTGTGCAGCCGGCCGTTCGCGTAGTCGTCCAGCAGGTTGGCGACGGTCTCGTTGGCGTCGCCCTTGGTGTGGCCGATCAGACCGACAGGGCCGCGCCGGATCCAGCCAGTGACGTACGTGGACTGCAGGTGGGCGCCGCCCTCCTCGACGACCCGGCCGCCCTCGTCCGGGATCGTGCCCGAGTCGATGTCCCAGGGCAGCTTGGGCAGCTTCTCGGAGAGGTAGCCGACCGCACGGTAGACCGCGGTGACGTCCCAGTCCTTGAACTCGCCGGTGCCCTTGACGTTCCCGGTGCCGTCGAGGGCGGTGCGCTCGGTGCGCAGGCCGACGACATGGCCGTCCTCGCCGAGGATCTCCGCGGGGGACTCGAAGAAGTGCAGGAACAACTTGTGCGGACGGTCGCCGACGTCGCGGATCGCCCAGTTCTCCAGGGTCTTGGCCACCATGTCGGCCTGTTTGTTGCCGCGCCGGGTCTCGATCGAGCCCTCGTCGTAGTCGATGTCCTCGGGGTCGACGACGACCTCGATGTTCGGCGAGTGGTCCAGTTCCCGCAGCTCCATCGGGCTGAACTTCGCCTGGGCGGGGCCGCGCCGGCCGAAGACGTGGATCTCCACGGCCTTGTTGGCCTTCAGGCCGTCGTAGACGTTCGGCGGGATCTCGGTCGGCAGCAGTTCGTCCGCGGTCTTGGCGAGGATGCGGGCCACGTCAAGGGCCACGTTGCCGACGCCGAGCACGGCGACCTTCTCGGCCTGAAGCGGCCAGGTGCGGGAGACGTCCGGGTGGCCGTCGTACCAGGAGACGAAGTCGGCGGCGCCGTAGGAGCCGTCCAGGTCGATGCCGGGTATGGACAGCTCGCGGTCGGCCATCGCGCCGGTGGAGAAGATCACCGAGTCGTAGAAGGCGCGCAGGTCGTCCAGGCTGATGTCGGTCGGGTAGTCGACGTTGCCGAACAGCCGGACCTGCGGCTTGTCGAGCACCTGGTGCAGGGCGGTGACGATGCCCTTGATGCGCGGGTGGTCGGGGGCGACGCCGTACCGGATCAGGCCGAACGGGGCGGGCATCCGCTCGAAGAGGTCGATGGACACGCCGGGGTCGGCGGCCACCTCGGACTTGAGCAGGGCGTCGGCGGCGTAGATCCCGGCGGGGCCGGCTCCGACGATGGCTACCCGCAGGGGGCGCGGCATGATCAGGTTCCCTTCGCGTCTGAATGGGCGACTTGATCAGGAAGCCTAAACTAAGGCAGCCCTAAGTTGGTATGCGGGTCCTGTCTATGACCTCATAAGTGGATCTTATGACTCACCAAGAGCCGCCTTATGGTCCGGGGTGTTCCCCTCCAGCGGCCGGTGCCCGACGCTGTCCTGGGGCGGGAGGGAGCCTGCCCTCGGACGGGAGGAAGGCGGGGGCGAGCGTGGGCGGACACGCGGGGACGGCCGTGGCGGTGACCGGCGGCAGCGGATTCGTCGGCAGCCATCTGGTACGACGTCTGCTGGAACGGGACTACCGGGTCCACGCCACCGTACGGAACAAGGCCGATGCGGCCAAGGTCCGACCGCTGTGGGAGCTGCAGGAGGCGTTTCCCGGCCGGCTGCGGCTGTTCGAGGCCGACCTGCTGAAGGACGGCACCTTCGACGCGGCGTTCCGTGGCTGCGGGGTCGTCTTCCACGTGGCCTCACCGTTCCTGATGCCGGAGCGGATCAAGGACGGCCGACGGGACGTCGTGGACCCGGCGCTCCTGGGCACCCGCACCGTACTGGCGGCGATCGCGCGCACCCCGGAGGTGCGCACGCTGGTGTTCACGTCCACCGTGGGCGCGATCTTCGGCGACTACGCCGACGTGCTCGCGATGGACGGCCAAGTCCTCTCCGAGCGGTACTTCAACACCTCCAGCACCGTCGAGAACAACCCGTACCACTACGCCAAGACACTGGCGGAACGCGCCGCGTGGGAGGCCGAGGCGGCGCAGGACCGCTGGCGCATGGTATCGGTCAACCCCGGGCTGATCCTGGGACCCTCGTTCACCCCCGCGTCCGACTCCGGCAGCCTCTTCCTGCTGGACGAGCTGTTCCAGGGCTACTTCTGCTACGGCGCCCCGGACTTCAGCTTCACCACGGCGGACGTCCGGGACGTGGCCGACGCGCACATCGCCGCCGCCGAGAACCCGGCCGCGCGAGGCCGGTACATCGTGGCCGCCGAGACCATGACGTCGTTCCACGAGATGGCCCGCATCGTCCTCGCCCGCCACCCCCGCGACCTCCGGCTGCCGCGCACCAGGCTCCCGCACTGGCCGGTCCGCATCCTGGGCCCCGCCTTCGGCCTCACCCAGGACTACATCCGCAAGCACCTCGGGATCCGCTTCCGCGTCGACAACAGCCGCAGCATCGACGAACTCGGCCTGACCTACCGCCCGTTGGAGGAGACCCTGCTCGACCACTACGCGAGCCGGCGCGCACACCGGCGCCGCGGCTGAGCCCGGTCCCGGTCGTCCCCGGTCCGCGCACCGCTCAGGCGGGTCGCACGATCCGGTGGATCGCCGACTCCCCGGCGCCGTAGATCGACTCCTCCCGTATCGACGATCCCGGACCCGGCGCGTGCACCATCATGCCGCCGCCGACATGGAGGCCCACGTGCCGGTCGTCGTCGAAGAAGAGGACCAGATCGCCCGGCTCCATCCCGGCGAGGGTGACCGGCGCACCGGCGAGCGCCTGCTCGTACGCGGCCCGCGGCAGCGGGACCCCGGCGGCCTTCCAGGCGGCCTGGGTGAGGCTGGAGCAGTCGTACGAGTCCGGCCCGGTCGCACCCCACACACAGGGCTTGCCGATCTGCGCCCGAGCGAACGCGATGGCCTTCGCCGCCCGCACGGCCCGGGGCGATTCGGGGACGGCGGTGAGGAACGCCGCGGCGGGCACGGAGGCCTGGGTGACGGGCGAGACGTCCACGCCGGGCAACGCGGTCGCCGGCGCACCGGGTGCCGCCCATTCCGGCTGCTGCCACTGGCTGGTTGCGGGTTCTTGGGAGGCGGGCTGCGCGGGTGGCGTGAAGGGTACGGCTGCGGCGGGCGCGGGGGGTGCCGCGGTGACGGGAGCCGACGGCGCGGCTGTCTCCGGCATGGGCGCGGACGGCGTGGCCGGGACCGACGCCGGCGGTATGTCCACAAAGGATGCCGGTGGTGTCGCCGCCATGGCCGCGGCTTGAGCGGTCGCGGCGGCCGTGGTGAGCCGGGCGGTGTACCGGGTGATCACATCGCTCGCCGCGGCCAGCTTGCGCTGGTTGTTCGCCTTGGACGTGGCGGCGGAGGGGCGCCCCGGCGCGCTGGGCCCGGGCAGTGTCCTCGGTTCCTGGACCGGGGTGCCCTGCACGGCGGACAGTGCGGCCGCGGGGAGGACGGCGGTCTCGACGGGAGCGGGGTCGCCCGTTGGCGCGGTGCCGAGGCCGGCCGGGTACACCGGACCGAGGCCGGCCGCTTCCACCCGGCCGAGACCAGCCGGTACTCCACGCGGATCGGGACCGACCAGGGCGGCCGCGCCGGGCGGCGCCGCATCCGTCGCGCTCGCGCCGGGCGCACCTGTTCCGTCGGCAGTGGGCAACTCCGTATCAGCAGCAGGGAGTTCAAGGCGCCGTGGCCCGCCCAGGGCAGCGCGTGCGCTCTCCCTCGCCGCGAGGGCCAGGCTCTCCGGGTCCGTCGCCCGGCCGGCCGTCAGCTCGGCCACCGTGCGGTCGATGGCGCGCTCCAGGGCGGGCCGTCGAGCGGCCGGGCTCACGCCCAGGGCCTCCGGTGTGCCGCCCGGAAGGCCGCCGCGGTCCCGGGAGCGGCCCGTGGCCGTCGCCGGGCGGTCGCGGAGCCGGTCGGCGGGCAGTACGGCAGGGACGGTCGGGCCGAACTTGGCGCGTGCCCCGTCGAACCACTGCCGGGCGACCTCGTCGAGAGCGGGATCCGGCCGGCGCCCCGGGCGCTTGGCCAGCGGGACGCCCCGTGAGCGCGTCAACGAGGACATGGCCCGGGTCGCGTTGTAGTTCCCGGTCGCGTTCTCGGCCTGGTCGTAGAGGGAGTCGATCCGCTGCCGAACCTCGTCCTGCGCCACCTCGTCGCGGCTCTCCGGCGCCATGGAAGACACGCTCCTTCCTTGCCCCACAGGGCAGTTGGGCCGATGCGTCCGGTCCGTCGAGACCGGGCGGCCTCGCGTCAACCTAGCCAACGTGTGTACCTCGTGTGAAGGTTGAGGTGTGAAATGTCCGATACGTATTTGTGATGTTCGTGATGCTGTTCGAAGGGGAAAGGGTGGGTTCCATGTTTACCTGTGAGGTCCCGGTGAATCCGCGATTCTGTTGAACACACCGGTGCCGCCCTCCGTATGAGGCCGGGGAGCTCCATGCCCGACCGGCGCACACACCACACAGGGGACGACCTTGGTACGCAACAGGCGCAGACGCCCGACCGGCGCACGACGCGCGACCCTCGCAGCGATGGCTCTGATGCTGGGCGGAGGCGGCCTCGTCGCGGCCAACGTCTACGCCTCGGCGACCGAGGGCTGGGGCGACGGATCCGGCACGAACGGAACCGGACAGGTCCTGTCCGCGGGCATGGCCACGATCGACTGCCCCGACGTCGGCAGCCGGCTGACCGCGGTACCGGAGGCGGCCCGCCCCGACGTGGACCGCGAACTCGCCCTGCTGGACCGGCGGACGGCCGAGGCCTACCACCGGCTCCAGGAGTCGGGGCAGACCGGCGGAGCGGACTCCGGCTCGGTCCAGGACACGATCGTGAACCCGCTCAAGGAGCAGCGGGCCGCGGCGATCGGCCGGATCGCCGACGCCATCGACCGGGCGGGGGATCGCCCCCAGGGCCTGGACGCCCTGGCCGCCTGCACCCTGCGCCCCGGCGGCGACGGCACGGGCGCCGGGGCCCAGTCCTCCGCCGGCGCCCAGTCCTCCGCCGGCCCGACCCAGAGCGTCCAGCCGGGCGGCGCGGGCCAGGGCGGCAACGGGCCCGTCGTCTCCGATTACGCGGACATCACCTCCGTACCGCCCGAGGCGGCGAACCCGCCGCAGCAGTCCGGCGCCTCGCGCGGCAGCTTCACCTCCGACTGCGGCGTCAACGCGAACGGTCTGCGCAACTCCGACAACGTCATCGTCGCCCCCGGCGTCTCCAACGGCGCCCACCACTTCCACGACTACGTCGGCAACCAGGGCAACAGCGCGTTCGCGAGCGACGACGACCTGGCGAAGGCCGGCACGAGTTGCGTGGACCAGGGTGACAGGTCCACCTACTACTGGCCGGTGCTGCGTCTGCAGAACGGCACGCAGGAGCGGGACGCCGGATCCCCGGGCGGCGGCACGGAGGGCAACGCGGGCCAGATCGTCACCCCCAAGCAGGTCACGCTGACGTTCGTGGGCAACCCGCGCGACAAGGTCACCGCCATGCCGCGGTTCCTGCGCATCATCACCGGTGACGCCAAGGCCTTCGTCAACGGCCCGGGCAACGCCAACGCGTCCTGGAGCTGCACCGGTTACGAGAACCGGCAGCTGAAGGACAAGTACCCGCTGTGCCCGCCGGGCAGCGACGTGGTGCGCACCTTCAAGTTCCAGAGCTGCTGGGACGGCCGCAACATCGACAGCGCCAACCACCGCACCCACGTGGCCTTCACCGCGCCCGACGGCTCGTGTCCGGCCGGCTTCCGCGCCATTCCGCAGCTGGTGCAGCGGATCGTCTACGACGTGAAGGCGCCGAGCCTGCAGGACGGCGGCCGTACGGTCCCGCTCTTCGCGGTCGACTCCTTCCCCGAGCAACTGCACAAGCCCGTCACCGACCACGGCGACTTCATCAATGTCTTCGACGAGGACCTGATGGGCCAGATGGTCGACTGCATCAACTCCGGCCGCACCTGCGGCCCGGACGGCGGCGACTCGGGTACGACGGCGTCGCCCACGGCGAGTTCCGGCTCCGGTACGACGGCCGCCCCGGGCTCCGGCACGACGCCGCAGCCCGGTGACACCGCCGCCCCCACCTCCGCGCCGGCTCCCTCCACCGCGCAGCCCAGCGAGGAGCCCAGGACCGACGCGACGACCACACCGGACCGCACGACCACACCGGACCGCCACACCACCGCGCCGGACGACGGCGGCGGCAGCACCAAGCAGGACCACACCACCAGGCAGGACCACACCACCAAGCAGGACCGGTCCACCCCGCCGGCACCGCCCACGCCCACGTCCGCGCCCACCCGGTCCGGGGCGGCCCAGCCCGAGCCCAGCCGGTCCGCGTCCGCCCCGGCCACCCCCGCCGGATACGTTCCGCCCGCCGCCGCGCAGCCCCAAGCACAGGGAACGCAGGGCGGACTCGCGGAGACCGGGGCGCACCTGTGGCCCGCGGCGCTCGGCACCCTGCTCGCCCTGTCGGGCCTGTTCATGCTGCTCAGGGCCAGGCGGCTCCGCTACTGACGGCGGCGCGCCCACCACGACAACCGGCCGTCCTCCGCGGGGCGGTCGCCTCCGCGGTCCCCTCCATGGCCGCATGGAGGGGACCGCCCCCTGAGCCGCGCATCGAGCGCTTCCGTCAACGACCGCTTGCGGGCAGCGACTTGTGGGAGCGCTCCCAAAGGCTCAGGATGACACCATGCCCGCTCTCCCACCCACCCCCGTCATCCGCCCCTATCACCCCGCCGACCGCCCCGCGGTGGCCGACGTCTGTGTCCGTACCGCGCTCAACGGCGGGGACTCCCGCGCCCGCTACCCCGATGAGCGCCTCATGCCCGCGCTCTTCGCCGAGCCGTACTGTCACTTCGACCCGGACCTCGCCTTCGTGCTGGACGACGGCTCGGGCCGGGCGGTGGGCTACATCGTCGGCACGGCGGACACCGAGCGCTTCGTCGAGGACTTCCGCCGGGCCTGGATTCCACAGCTGGCCGACCGCTACCCGGCCCCGGCAGCCACCGAGCCGCCCCGCACGCCCACCGAGGAGATGATCCGCCTCCTGCACCACCCGGAGCGCATGCTCGTGCCCGAACTCGCCGGTCACCCCGCCCATCTGCACATCGACCTGCTGCCTCCCTGGCAGGGGCGGGGTCACGGCCGCCGGCTGATGCACACCTTCCTGAACACCCTGCGCGGACAGGGCGTTCAGGCCGTCCACCTCGGCATGGTCACCGTCAACACCGCGGCCCGCGCCTTCTACGACCGCCTGGGCTTCCGGGAGATCCCGGTCGCGGACGTCGGCCCCCTCACCTATCTGGGCCGGTCCACGACCGTGGGCTGAGCGCTTCCGGGCGGTGGCGATCAGGTCGACTCGAGCGTCCGCTTGGCGAGTTCGTAGGCGGGCCGCATCGCCTCGTGCTCCTCGGTGTCCATGCCGCCGAGGTGCAGGACGACCGGGCCGTCGGGCGTGCCCACCGCGAGCGCGGTCTCGGTCTTCGTCTCGTCCAGAAGCTTGCTGGTGTACAGGTACTCGACCTCCACGCCGGTCAGGCCGCTGCCGGTCCTGAAGGAGTGGTACCTCTCCTTGCTGACGTCGTCCTCGGCGGCGACGAACTCCCGCAGCACGCTGGCCGCGTCGGCCTTCCCCGGCTTGCCGGTCCACACGCGCAGGAAGCCGATGTGGCCCGCAGGCTTGGCGTCGATCTCGCAGGCGGCGGTGACCGGTCCCTGCCGCAGGAAGGCGTCCGCGAGCGACCCGCCCAGGTCGCCGTCGGAGCCCTTCGACCCCTTCGACAGCACCACCTCGGCGTCGATCGCCTTGGCCTTCCAGTGCTTGGCGATGTCGAACCGGACGGGCAGTTCGCAGGCCGAACCGGCCGCGCCGATCGAACCGCCGCTCGCCGTCCCCGTCCCCTTGGCCCCTTCCCCCTTGGCGGCCGGGGACGCGCTCGAGGCGTTCTTCCCGTCACCGTCCGCCGACTTCGCGCACCCGCCGAGCACCGCCGCGAGCGCCACCGCCACGACCACCGCGCCCCGCCCGGGCCCCACCCTGACCTGCACTTCCCGCTCCCCTCCTGTTCAGGGGCGCAACTGTAGCCGAGGGCACCGACACCACCGAACGCGTTTCCGCGTGGTCGCGCCTCGGCCCGGGTCAGCCGGTGAGGAGCGGCTTGCCGTAGACGGTGGAGCCGCGCTGGACCGTCATGCCCAGGTGCTCGTACAGCGAGAGCGCACCGGTGTCGGAGTGCGTCCACAGGGTGCAGGCCGGCCTGCCGAGGCGGTGGAAGGTGCGGAACGCCTCGTGCAGCAGCGTGCGGGCGATGCCCCGGTCGCGGTGGTCGCGCCGTACCGCGACCCGCTCGACGTACCCCTCGTCGTGGCCCGGAACGTCCAGCGACAGCACGGCCCCGACCAGTTGGCCGCCGGCGAAGGCGAGCGGTGACGCCGCCGGCAGGAACGTGGTGCGTTCGACGCAGTGCCGCGCCCATTCCGCGTAGGTCTTCCGCCGTGGCTGCCACTCGTCGAACGCGTCCTCGGTGAGCTGGTACGCGGCCTGTTCGTCGCCGGCCCGGAACGGCCGGACGGTGATGCCCGCCGGCGGATCGGGCACCTCCGGTTCGCGTGGCAACGCGATCCGAAGCAGCCACTCGGTGACCAGCCGGGAGTACCCGCCGGCCCGCAGGAGCGCGCTCGCGGCGCCGTCGCTGTCGGGGACCGTCTGCGCGAGCCGGTCGCCGCCCGCGCTCCGGGCCCTGGCCTCGGTCCAGTCGAGCAGCGCACCGCCGAGGCCCCGGCCCTGGTGACCGGGGTGCACATGAACCCTGGCCCGCCGCTCCTTCACCCAGCCGTAGCCGGCCGGCGCGCCCGTGCCGTCGTGCACGAGGACCGTGTCGTCCTCCGGTCGCAGACCGGGCAGGGTGAGTTCGGCGGTGATCCGGTCGGCCCCGGTCACGGAGCGGCCGTGCAGCGCGTGTTCGTACGCGGCGACGAGGCGGTGGATCGCGTCGGCGTCGGCGGTGGTCGCCGGCCGCCACCGGTAGCCGGCCGGCAGCCGGTCCGGGCGGAAACCGGCCTTTGGCGCACCCGCTCTGGTCACGGCGGCCCCTCCCGTCCTCCTCGTGCACAGGCTCTACCCGGCGGCACCGGCCGCCACGCCCGCCGTTTGCGAGGCGCTGCGGGGGCACGGCAGGGTGCGGGGTGTGCCTACCTTGCTGATCGTCCATCACACCCCGTCGCCCAACTGCCAGGCGCTGTTCGAGGCCGTCGTCTCCGGCGCCACGACGCCGGAGATCGAGGGCGTCCGCGTGGTCCGCCGGGCCGCCCTGTCCGCGACCGCGGCCGACGTGCTGGAGGCCGACGGCTATCTGCTCGGCACACCGGCGAACCTCGGGTACATGTCCGGCGCGCTGAAGCATTTCTTCGACCAGATCTACTACCCCTGCCTGGACGAGACCCGGGGCCGGCCGTTCGGTTACTACGTCCACGGCGGCAACGACGTCACCGGCGCCGTCCGCGCCATCGAGGCCGTCACCACCGGCCTCGGCTGGCGCCGCGCGGCCGACGCGGTGACGGTCACCGGCGAACCCGGCAAGGCCGACACGGACGCGTGCTGGGAGCTCGGGGCCACGGTCGCGGCCGGGCTGATGCCCGGGTCGTGAGCGCGGGCGGCCCGCGGGCGGCCACTGGAGTGATCTTCGTGCGGTCACGCACGGTCACCGGCGTGGGCGGAAGCCCCCCGTGGACCGCTCCGTCCTCCTGCATATGCCGCGATCACACGGCAGCCGTACGCCCGCGCCGCCCAGGCCCGGTGGCCGACATGCGGTCGGCGGCTGTCCACTACCTGGACGGATCAAGGTGCGGGCCCGGTGTCCCTGGCCGACGATGGGACCAGGGTCGCGCCCTCCGGCGTGGCCGAACCCTGTCATGTGTCGTCGTACGTCGTCGAACGAGGGAGCGTCGGATGCGAGCGGACGGCCACGCACCCGGACGGCGCGCGCCGGGCGGCCAGGACGCCGGAGAGCTGCTGCGCCGGTGCGCACGGGACGTGATGGACGTCGCAGAGGGCGTCCGCGCGGTCTCCGCGCGCACCGGCGCCGCGTTGTCCGCGCCACCCCTGGCCGCCTCCGCGCGCCGCCGTCCGCGCACCGGCCTCGCCGCCCAGTGGGCGCTGCTGCGGGCCCTGACGAACAAGGAGGGCCTCGGCGGCCCGCCGACACGCGCGCCGAAGGGCATCGGCCAGGTGTTCGGCGCGGCCGGTGAGGTGCTGGGCCGGGAGAACCTGGCCGCGCGGGTCGCCGTCACCTCGCTGCGCCTGAGGATCGCCGCCGTGCTCGCCGACCACCCCGAGTTCGCACGCGACCCGGGCATGCGCCGGCTGATGGAGGCCGTCACCGCCGACCGCGACCTGGAGGCCGTACGGGCGCTGCGCGCGCTGTTCCGGGACCAGGGCGCCCAGCGGGTCCTGTCCGGGCTGGCCCCGCTGATGGGCGAACTGCTCGCCGTCCGCGCCCTGCTGGACGAGGACCCGCACAACGGCGAGACCGCCTGGGCGCCCCCGGTGGGACGCGAGCCGTCCGTCGATCAGCCGCAGGGGATCGACGCCTCGGGTCTCGCGCACACCGACGAGGAGCAGGGCGCGGCCGAGGCGGTCGACCTCACGGACCAGGAGAAGCAGTTCATCGCCATCGAGGGCTCCCTCCTCGGGTTTCTGCGCAACATCGAGGTGCTGTCCACCGACGGGCGGATCCTGGTGCAGAACGTGCGCGGTCCCGACGGTGTCGTCCGCTATGTCGTCCAGGCACCCGGCATGACGCCGGGCCGGCCGCGCAACCACTCCCCGCAGGACGTCGTCGGCGCCTGGCGGAACCTGTTCACGACCGACTCGCCCTACACCCGATCGGTCCTGCTCGCCCTGGCGCACTACGGCATCCCGCGCGGCGCCGAGCTCGCGCTGATCGGGCACGGCGAGGGCGGGCTCGCGCTGATGAACCTCGCCCAGGACGAGCAGTTCTGCCGCACCTACCGGGTCACGCACGTCGTCGCCGTCGGCTCTCCGATCGACACCATGAAGCCCGCCGACCCGCGTACCTGGGTCGCCGGCATCACCAACCAGCACGACATCGTGCCCGTCCCGGACGGCCGCAGGGCGGACTCCCTGTTCGACCCGCACCCGCACTGGTACCGGGTCGACTACACCGGGCCCACCCGCGAGTTCCCGCTGTGCCACATGCTCCGCGAGTACATCGAGCATCTGCGCACGGTGGTGCCCGAGGCCCGCGAGGACGTCGACGCGGCGCTCACGCCGTACCGCGGCCCGATCGTGCGCACCCAGGCCTACCAGCTCAAGGACCGCGCCCACCCGCCCGAGGGATACCCGTTCCTCACCCTGCCGACCACCTCGATCCCGACGACGGCGGGCCCGGTCGACGTGCCGGTGCGCTACTACGACTCCTCCGCCGCCCACCTCTGCTTCCCCGTCGCCGCCGACGCGGCGCGCGGCCTGCTGCCCGGCGCCACCTGGCTGACCCCGAGCAGGCTGGGCCGACGGGCCCTCGCCGTGCTTTCGCTCTACGAGCACCGCTGCTCCACGATCGGCCCGTACACCGAGATCGCCCTGTCGCTCGTGGTCGACGACCTGTGGCGGCCGCGCCCGTACGACGTCGCCGCGGACCTGCTGCGCCGCGTCGACCTGCGCCGCACCGGCCGTTACGTCCTCTCCCTCGCCGTCACCAGCGACGAGGCCCGCGTGGTCGCCCGGGAGATCTGGGGCCAGCCCGCGATGCGGACCACCGCCGAGGCGGACCTGACGGGCCGGCGGATCGACGTCCGGTCCCGGGACCTCGGGCTCACCGTCGAGGGCCGGCTCGGACCGGGCGTCCGCTGCCCGGAGTCCGACTGGATCCTCTACGGCCGCCGGGCCGCGAGCACCGTACGCACCCTGGTCCGGGCGCACGGCAGGCTGCGGCTGCACCGCGGCACCGGCGTGCGGCTGCGGCTGGACACCGCGGCGGCCGAACCCCTCGCCGGACAACTGCGCCGGCTCGGCATCCACCGGGCCCGGCCCCGGTTCGTCCTGAGCTGCCCCCAGTTCCTGCTCCACCGCAGCGCCGGCGCCCTCCTGCCGCGCTGAAGCCCCCCGCCCCAACCCCAGTCGAGTGGGAGCCGCCATGGTGACCGAGTCCCCCCGAGCGACCACGGCCTCGGCCGACGACCTCCTCGCCCACGCCGCCACCTTGCGGGCCGACGCCGACCTCATGGACGGCTACGCCCGTCGGCTCCTCGCCACCGCGGCCACCCTGAGCGGCTGCCCGGCGGCACCCGACTGGAGCCGTCCCACCCTGAAGCGGCAGGCCGCCGCCTGCACCACGGCGGCGAAGCAACTGCGCACCGCCGCCGAGGCGTTGGACACCCACGCGCGCACCGCGGACTGAGCCGTCCAGCTCGTACATCCGTGCCGAGTGCGACTTGCCAGAGTCGATCCGTTCCGGGCCGAATCCGTGTCTGTCACGTCGGCTCTCCGGGAGGGGTGGGGGGATCGGGCGATCGTCAGCGGCAGCGGGAGGCCGCCGCGCTGTCGTGGCGGTGCCAGACGGCCTCGACCACACGGCCGTCGGGCAGCGTGTGCCGGGGCGGCCCCTCGTCCGGTACGAAGCCGGCCCGGGACAGGGCCCGCCGGCTCGCGGTGTTCCCGGGCTCCGCACCCGCCCGGACCGTGCTCAGTCCCGCATGGGTGTGCGCGAGAGCCACGCCCGCGCGGAACAACTCCGCGCCCAGGCCCTGGCCACGGCAGGCCGGCGCCAGCCAGCCGCCCATCTCGCCCGTGCGGTGCTCCAGCTCGAGGGCGCCGGCATAGCCGAGGTCCGACCTGCGCACGCAGACGAGCAGCAGCGGATCGTCCGGGCCGGGTGCGTACGGCTGGGCCAGCTTCCGCGGCATCCGGCGGCCGTCCTCCCCGGCCGGCCGCCAGGCCAGCAGGGCCTTGCGGGTGCCGGGGTCGGGCAACACCTGGTCCGCCAGGGTGCCGAGCCAGCGCTGCGCCTCGGCATCGGCGCAGGCGGCGAGGGCCGCGGCCACGTCCAGCCGGGTCCGGGGCGTGAACAGCAGCAGCCGCTCGGTGGCCAGGACGTGCCGGCCGGCCTCGGGCCCGCACCGCCCGGGCAGGGGAAGGCCGGACGTGGCGGCCCGCCTCCCGCGGATCACCGACCAGACCACGCACACCCCCGACGGAACGGCCCAGCGCGACGGCCACGGAACCCGTACGGACCCGGGCCCCGAGGGATGCGGACGACCCGCACCGGCGGCGAATGTACCGGGGTTCGGGCGCGGGTGGGGTCTGGGCGGGGGTGGTTTTGGGACGGGGGAGTGAAGCGGGGGAGCGGCGGGGTGGCCGGGGTCAGCCGGCCTGCTCCTGGGAGCCCGGCTTGGGGCGGGTGGTGCGGGTCCAGGACGGGTCGGCGGACAGGGCGGGGGCCGGGGTGGGGGCGACGGGGTGCGTGGGCATGTGCATGTGCGTCCTTCGGACTGGTGGGGGATGGTCCGTGGTGGTCGAGTCGGGGCGCGGCGGGTGTGGTGTCAGTCGCGGTCGGACCGCAGCTCCGCCCAGACGACTTGGGCGGGCCGGCCGGTCAGCGGCGTCACGCCCCAGCCACGGCTCAGGGCGTCGACGAGCAGCAGCCCGCGCCCGTGCTGGTCGTCCGGTCCGGCACGGAGCGCCGTCGGCAGCGAGGGGCCGCCGTCCTGGTCCTCGACCTCGATCCGTATCCGGTCCGCCGTACCGTGCAGCCGGCAGGCGATCCGCTCACCGGCCGTGTGCACGAGCGCGTTCGTGACCAGCTCCGAGGTCACCAGGACCGCGTCGTCCCGGGTGCCGTCCGGCACTCCCCAGGCGGTCAGCAGGGCCCGTACGACACGCCGGGCCGTGCCGACGGCCGCCGGCTGCGCGGGCAGGTCGAACGCGGCGGCGGAGCGGGGAAGCGGGTCCCCGGAGGCGAGCCGGTCGGGGCCGAGGGGCCCAGGGAGTCGACCGAGGCGCCCGCCTCCGGGTGGTCTCGGAACACCGGCCGGGACCGGCGGCCGGTACGGGTGCATCAGGGTGTCCGGGGCGGGGTGCGGGCCCTCCTCGGTGTCGTCCGCGGCCGGGCGTGGGCGGTTCTCGGTGTCGTCCGAGGCACGGTGCGGTGCGTTCGCCGTGTCCGCGCACCGGCACGGTCCGTCCGCGGCGTGCGTCCACCCGTCTCGCCGTTGCGCGCTGTCCGGAGACGGGTGTGCCCGGTTCTCGCCCTCCGGGGCCGGGTGTGGGTGGTCCGCACCGTCCGGCGCCGCGTGCGGCTGGTCCGTGTCGTCCTCAGCCCGATCCGGCCGGTTCTCGCTGTCCGGAGCCCGGTCCGGCCGGCTCTCGCCGTCCGGCACCAGGGGTGCCCGGTCCACGTCGGTGGGGGACCGGTGCGGGTGCCGCACGGAGGCGGGGGCGCGGTCCGGGCTGTCCCCGGACCGGTTCTGGCGAGGTAAGGCCGGCAGCTGTGACGGGGCGGGAGACAGGGATGCTCGGGCAGGACTCCGGTTCTCGGATGGGTGGTGGAGCGGTCGGGGGAGGGAGGGCGGAGCCATCGCCGTGCGCCTTTCGTCCGGCCTCGCGTGGGGGGTCGCCGTGTCGGGCCGACCGCACGCAGCAGACGACACGCCTCCCACGAGGCCGTACCGCGGCCCGGTCTCCCCCAACCCGGCCACGCCGCCTGCTCCTTGGGTCGGCCGGAGCAGTGGATCCACTGTCGCACCCGCCAACAACGCTCTGCAACAGGCAAGTTGAAATTTGCAAGTCGTGAAGTGCATGCTGCTCCGGTCGGAACCTGATCGCATGGGCCCGGGAGAGCGACCGTGTGCGACGGTGTTCCCGTGACCTGGTGAGGGGGTGGGGCGTGACCGCGGAGACCGAGTGGGGCGGCGCCCCCTCCGTCCTGCGCATGATCCTCGGCCGCCAGTTGGAGGAGCTGCGGATCCGGGCCGGCCTCAGCTACGCCGAGGCGGGCGCCGCCATCGGCGTCAGCCACTCCACCATCCGCCGCATGGAGGCCGACAAGGTGGCCCGGCTGCGCCTCGCGGACGCCGAGAAACTGCTCCAGGTCTACGGCGTCGCCGACCGGGACGAGATCGACACCTTCCTGAAGTCCGTGCGGGAGGCCAACAAGCGCGGCTGGTGGCACACCTACCGCGATGTGATGCCCGACTGGTTCGCCGCGTATCTCAGCCTGGAACAGGCCGCGTTGCAGATCCGCGCGTACGAGAACCAGTTCGTGCACGGCCTGTTGCAGACCGAGGACTACGCCCGCGCCCTGCTCGGCGCCGAGAACCCGCACGTCTCCGCCGAGGCCACCGAGCGCCGGGTCGCGCTGCGCATGCGCCGCCAGGAGCTGCTGGCCCGCGAGTCGCCGCCGCGGGTGTGGGTGGTGATGGACGAGGCGGCGCTGCGCTGGCCGGTCGGCGGACCGGAGGTGATGCGGGCGCAGATCGACCACCTCGTCGAGGTCAACCGGCTGCCGCAGGTGACCCTGCAGCTGATGCCGTTCGCCAACGGCCCGCACCCGGCGATGCGGGCGGGCGCCTACCACCTCTTCCGGTTCCGGGCCCGCGAACTGCCCGACATCGTCTACCTCAACGGCCTGGTCGGGGCCGTCTACCTCGACAAGGCCGACGACGTCGTGGTGTACCGGGAGGCGCTGGACCGGCTCGGCGCCCAGGCCGCGCCCGCCAGGAAGACCGAGGCCCTGCTCGCCGCGATCCGCAGGGAGTTGTGACACCCCTCCGCATCCCCGTACGCGAGACCCCCACCCCCTCGACCGAATGGAGAACGGCGTTGTCCGACAACGGATGGCCGGCCGACCGGATCGACACCGAGAACGCCCACTCCGCCCGCATCTACGACTACATCCTCGGCGGCAAGGACTACTACCCCGCCGACAAGGAGGCCGGTGACGCCATGGCCCGGGAGTGGCCCGCGCTCCCGGTCCACATGCGCGCCAACCGCGACTGGATGAACCGCGCCGTGCGCTGGCTCGCCGAGGAGGCGGGCATGCGCCAGTTCCTGGACATCGGCACCGGCATCCCCACCTCGCCCAACCTGCACGAGATCGCCCAGGCCGTCGCGCCCGAGTCCCGGGTCGTCTACGTCGACAACGACCCGATCGTCCTCACCCTCTCCCAGGGCCTGCTGGCCAGCGCGCCCGAGGGCCGCACCTCGTACATCGAGGCCGACTTCCGCGACCCGGCGGCCATCCTGGACGCCCCGGAGCTGCGCGAGACCCTGGACCTGGACAAGCCCGTCGCGCTCACCGTCATCGCCATCGTCCACTTCATGCTCGACGAGGACGACGCCGTCGGTGTCGTACGTCGGCTGCTGGAGCCGCTGCCGTCCGGCAGCCATCTGGCGATGTCCATCGGCACCGCCGAGTTCGCGCCCGAGGAGGTGGGCCGGGTCGCCCGCGAGTACGCGGCCCGCAACATGCCGATGCGGCTGCGCACCCTCGACGAGGCCCAGGAGTTCTTCGAGGGCCTTCAGCTCGTCGAGCCGGGCATCGTCCAGGTCCACAAGTGGCATCCCGACGGAAGCGGAGAGCGCAACATCCGCGACGAGGACATCGCGATGTAGGGCGCGGTCGCCCGTAAGCCCTGACACACCGACGCCGGGCCCCGACAGACCAGGGGCCGGGATCCGCACCCACCTCCCGGACCCCGGCCCCGCCTCTTTGCATACGGCGCGTCGCGCCGCTCCCCGGCCGCTAGCGTGGGCCCATGTACGCCACCCGAGTCTCCCGGCACGTGCAGGCGCCCCCGCACGCCGTCTACCGGGCCCTGACCGATGCCGACGCCGTCGCGGCCTGGCGCGTACCGGCCGGCATGACCGCCCGCGTCCACACCTTCGACGTCCGGGAGGGCGGTACCTTCCGGGTCTCCCTGACCTACGACGACGCGTCCGCCACGGGCAAGTCGGGCGGTCACACGGACACCTACCACGGCCATTTCGCCAGACTCGTGCCCGACGCGCTGGTGGTGGAGGTGTTCGAGTTCGAGACCGACGACGACTCCGTCCACGGCACGATGACCATGACGACCACGCTCACTGCGGCCGACGGCGGCACGGACGTGCAGATCCTGCACGAGGGCATCCCCGACGAGATCCCCCGCGAGGACAACGAACTCGGCACCCGCATGGCCCTCGACAACCTCGCCCGGCTCGTCGAGGGACCGTACGCCCGCCGGCCGTCCGAGGCGGAATGACCGAAAGGGCGCGGAAAAGCGACCGGAATTCGGCACAACCATCCGGCTGCCTCATGTTCCGGGAACGGAGTGGGAAAAAGCCGAGAGAAAGCGGAACCGGTGCGAGGGAAATGAGGTCTTAAGGTCCGTCGACGGCCGGGATCAGCCCGGTCGTAACGAAACCGGGGGAATGAGACCTATGTCCGTCCGCAGCCGCAAGACCCTGATCACCGCCGTCGCCCTCACCGGCGGCCTCACCCTGGCCGCCGTGACGCCCGCCCTCGCGGGCGCCGGCGCGAGCCGCACCACCCGTGCCGCCGCCGTGTCCTCCGCCCAGGGCGACCCGCGCAACGTCACCCAGCACGTGGCGGACTTCTACGGCGCCTACATCGACGCCGTCTGGTCCATCGACGACAAGTCCGCCGGTGACGCCGCCAAGGCGCTGCGGGCCTTCTACCTCTCCGCCGCCGCGCAGAAGAAGGTCGCCGCCTTCGAGAAGAAGGAGCACGCCGACGGCATCCTCTTCGCGCAGAACGTGCCGGTGAAGTGGAAGGTGACCTACACCGGTTCCGGCGCCGGCCACGCCACCAGCCGGGTCACGCTCACCTGGAGCGACGGGCCGCACGCCGAGGTCAGCAAGATCGACGTCCAGTCCGACCTGAAGACCCTGAAGATCACCGACCTCAAGTCGGTCCGCTGACCGGGGGGCGTGCGGTCCCGCCCCGCCCCCACTCGGGGCGGGGCTCACGCCTGCTCACCGGGTCCCGGGCGGGCCGGTCGGCGAACTGGGCACTGGTTCACCCTCACCCGCGTGGAGGCGGCAAGGCAGGTACGGGCCGGGACTTCTGCTGAGCGTGCGCGGGTTTCGGGCGGGTGCGGCCTTCACCCGTCCATGGCCTTCCGGCAGGTGGCCGGCCGCCCTCACGGCTGCCGGAGACTGTTCGTGCCGGTGGCCCGGCCGTGGTGGCGGCGCCGGTCGACCGTCGTGCGGTGCAGCGCGATCAGCGCGGCGTCGTCGTCCAGCCGGCCCCCGGCATGGGTGAGCAGGTCGCGCCGCACATGGTGCATCAGCGCCTCGGGGGCGTCGTCCGTCCAGAGCGCGGCCCGCTCGGTGAGCGGATAGAACCGGCCGCGGGCGTCCCGCGCCTCCACCACGCCGTCGGTGTACAGGAGCAGGGTGTCACCGGGCTCGAAGGAGAACACGTCCAGCGTGTGTTCGCAGTTGCCGTGCACCCCGAGCGGCGGGGACGGGTGCAGGCTCGGGACCGTGACGGCGTGGCCGGGGCTCAGCAGCAGCGGAGGCGGATGCCCGCAACTGGTCATCCGGGTCACCGGATCCCGGTCCGGGATCTCCACCAGCAGCGCGGTGGCGAACCGCTCGCCCGCCTCCTCCGGCGGGTCCAGATCCGCCGCGTACCGGGTGACGCTCTGCTCCAGCAGGATGGCCAGTTCCTCCAGCGGGATGTGCCGGTGGGCGCTCTCCCGGAAGGCGCCCAGCAGCAGCGCGGCCTCACCGATCGCGGACAGCCCCTTGCCGCGCACGTCACCGATCAGCACGCGCACCGCGCCGTCGCACCGGGTCGCCGCGTACAGGTCGCCGCCGATCTGCGCCTCGTCCTCCGCCGCCAGGTACAGCGAGGCGATCCGCAGCGGGCCGATCTGCTCGGGCAGCGGCCACATCAGCACGTGCTGCGCGGCCTCGGCGACCGTGCGGACCTGGGCCAGCTGGGCCTGCCGGCGCTCCCGCAGGGCGCTGTACAGCACCAGCGTCCCCGTCAGCACCGCGAGGGTGATGATCTGCACGATGTGGTTCGACGTGCCGATGCCGCCGTGGGTGAAGCCGATGAGGGTCTGCGCGGCCAGTGCCAGCGCTCCGACGGCGGCCGTGGTCCGTGGCCCGGCGAAGGAAGGGGTGATCGCGGGGGCGATCACCAGGGCCGGGCCCAGGTGGATGTTGGTGGGGGCCTGCATGTCCACCACAGTGATCACCACGATGAGCGTGATCGGGAGCAGCAGCAGAGCGTGCACCGACTGCCACGGCTGCCGTGAACCCGCTCTGGGCCAAGGCGTCATCTTTCCAGCGTGCTCCCGGGCCGGACACGACGCACGCCAGTGCGGCCGCGGGCCGAGCACGCGGCGTCCGGTGAGTCGGTGAGACGGTACGCAGCACGGGCCGCGGCATGCTGATCATGTGGGCACCGCGGTCCCGCCGCTCGCCGCGGTGAGATCCTTACCGCCTGTTCCCGCTGGTCGCGGACGACCGAGCCGCCAGGAACCACCCGACCGTGCGCCGTGTCGGTGCGATCGCGCCGGGTACCCGTACGGCCCCCGGGTCCGGACCGGCCGCCCGGGGCCCCGGGCCGCGAACGGAGCCGCCATGACACACAACGGGGAGGACACCGCTCCCCTCCGGCGACCGGAGGTCACCGAGCTGCGCCTCGCCGCGGGCGGACCGGACCAGCCCACCGGGACCGGGTCGGGACAGCCGGACCTGCCGCAGGACCGCAGCCAGGCGATCCTGGAGGCCACCAAGCAGATCGGCGCCCTGCTCAAACGCGCCGGCCACCGCTTCGCACTCGCCGGCAGCGTGGCCGTCTACGCCCACGGCGGCAGCCGCTACCTCCAGCACGACGCCGACTTCTGCGTGCTGCGGGACGAGGCCACGGCGGTCGCCGGCACCCTGCGCGAGGCCGGCCTGCCGATCCGGACCCCGCCCGAGGACTGGCTGCTGAAGACCACCTGCCGCGGGCAGAACATCGACATCATCTTCGCCCTCGCGCACCAGCCCGTCACCGAGGAGATGCTCGACCGCGCCCATGTCCTGCCGGTCGACTCGGTGATGATGCCCGTGCTCTCCCCGACCGACCTGATGCACAGCCTGATCAGCGCCTTCTCGGAGCACTACTGCGATTTCGGGGCCGTACTGCCGGTGGCCCGCGCCGTCCGCGAGAAGGTCGACTGGGAGGAGCTGCGGACGGCCTGCGGCGACCAGCCCATGCCCGCCGCCTTCCTCTTCCTCCTCGAACGGCTGAACGTGATCGACCCCCAGGAGGGGAAGCCATGACCGACACGAGCCCGCCGCCCCCGCAGGCGGCCGGCAACCTGGACTACCGCGTCGCCCACCTCGCCGAGCGCCTGGCCACCGGTGACCTCGGGGAACTCGGCGTACGGCTGGAGCTGCGCGGCGACGCCATCCTGCTGACCGGCACCGTGCCGTCCAGCCAGTGCCGGGACGATATCTGCCACATGGCACGCGAAGAACTGGCGGGGCACCCCGTCCACTGCGACATCCTCGTCGCCGGGACCTCCTCGCCCGACCACGGAGAGGATCTGACATGATCCGCGTCGCGGCCGTCGGGGACATCCACATGAGCCCCGAGAGCCAGGGCACGCTGCGCTCGTCCTTCGAGACGCTGCGCGAGTGTGCCGACGTCCTGCTGCTCGCCGGCGACCTCACCCGGCACGGCACGACCGAGGAGGCCGCGGTCGTCGCACGGGAGATCAAGGATCTCGGGGTGCCGGTCGTCGCCGTGCTGGGCAACCACGACCACCACGACGAACGGCCCGAGGAGGTCACCGCGATCCTGCGGGACGCCGGGGCCCACGTCCTGGAGGGAGAGGCCGCCGTGGTGGGCACCGGCGAGACCCGGATCGGGGTCGCCGGGACCAAGGGCTTCGGTGGCGGATTCGTCGGACGCTGTGCCGGGGAGTTCGGCGAACCCCTCATGAAGGAGTTCGTCCGCTACAGCCGCCGGTGCGCCGACGGTCTGCACGCCGCCCTGAAGGACCTGGCCGACCGGAACTGTGACGTCCGGATCGCCCTGACCCACTTCTCGCCCGTTCCGGACACCCTCGCCGGGGAGCCGCAGGAGATCTATCCGTTCCTCGGCAGCTATCTCCTCGCGGAGGCGATCGACACCGCCGGCGCCGACCTCGCCGTGCACGGGCACGCCCACGCCGGCACCGAGCACGGCATGACCAGCGGCGGCGTCCGCGTACGGAACGTGGCCCAGCCGGTCATCGGGCAGGCCTTCCACGTGTACAACCTGGCGGGCGGCGAGGAGCACGAGCAGGGGTGAGCCGGCGGGACGGTCGGGCAGCTGGACCGTGCGCCTGCCGGTCGGTCGGGGGCCCACGCAGCGCCCATACCTGCGGGTCAGGCGGCGATACCGGGCGTCTCCAGGCGGGGCAGGGGGCGATACCGAGTGCGCGCCACCCGACCGGTCAAGTGGCCGTACCGGGCGCCTCCGGGCCGGTCAGGCGCACGTACCCAGCGCCTCGCGGGCGGTCATGTCGCCGTCCTTCGCGGCCACGGTCACCGGCATCAGGCCACCGCGTCGCTGGACCAGTAGGCCCGCGCCGATCGATGCGGCGATGAGGAGACCACCGGCGACCAGGGCGCCGCGCGCACCGGCCCACTCCATGAGGAGGCCCAGCAGGGGCGGCCCGCCGAGGCTCCACACCGTGCCGATGCTGCTCCACACCCCGAGCACGCGGCCGCGCAGATGGGCCGGCGGGTCGGTCTGCAGGACGGCCGTCCCCGCGGTGTCGGAGACGGACTCCACCACGGCCATGGGCAGCACCAGCACCATCAGCACGGCAAGCGAGGGCGACAGGCCCGCGACGACCTGGAGGAGGGCGCCCGCCGCCGCGAGCAGACCCACGGTCCGTACGGAGGGCTTGCGCAGCCGGGCGCCGAGGATCGCGCCGATGATGCCGCCGACCGCCAGCACCGTGGAGACGGTGCCGAACGACCCGGCGCCGCCCGCCAGCGGACCGGTGACCAGGACGGCGAGGGTCAGGCCGTAGTTGCGGCCGAAGACCGAGCTGATCCCGGTGATCCCGGCGAGGGCCATCAGACGGGGCCGGCGCACGAAGAACCGCAGGCCTTCGCGCACGCTCATCTCCGCCTGAGCCGGGGCGGGGGCGGGGGCGGTCCGCGTCTGTGCCGCCGGCTCCGCCACCGCCCCGTGAACGGGCCGAAGGAAGGGCACGACCGAGGCGACGAACAGGAAGGACAGCCCGTTGGCGGCGTAGGCGGCACCCGTGCCGAGGAAACCGACGGTCACACCGGCGAGCGCGGTGCCCGCCAGCCGGCCCGCGCTGTGCACGAGGGCGCCCACACCGATCGCCGACGGCACGTCCTCCCTGGGCACGAGGTCGTTGCCGAGCAGCGCACACGCCGGTCCGTCGACGGTGGCGATGATGCCGGTCACGGCGGCCAGCACCAGCAGCGCCGGCATGTTGATCCGGTCCAGCGCCACCAGCAGCGCCGTGGTGAACGCGACCGCGCCGAGCAGCGCCTGGCTCACCGCGACCGTCAGCTTCCGGGGCCAGCGGTCCACGGCCGCGCCGCCCAGCAGGCTCACGAACAGCGCCGGAGCCGCCTGCACCGAGATCGACAGGCCGGTCGCCGCGGCGGAACCGGTGATGTGCAGCACGAGCAGGTTCTGCACCGTGAGCTGCATCCAGGTACCGGCGTTCGAGACGAAGTTCGCGGCCGACCACCAGCGCATGCCGCGGTGTCGCAGGGACCGCCAGGGGGAGCGCGAGACAGACGCGGAATCGGGCACGGATGTGGGCAGGGCAGGGGCAGCAGACACAGGCGGTACTCGACAACCAAGGGAGTCGGGGAGAGACCGGCGGATCCCGTCGGGCCGGCTGCACTGCACGGCCGGGCCGCCCGGTCAGGGCGTGGCCCAATCGTGGCAGACGGGAGTGCACGGTGGTCGGCGTGGCGTCTTTCGGGCGGGCGGCGAGAGGCCCAAAGGCCGGTGGCGGCAGGGCACTTGAGGCGCGCGTGTGCTTCCTCACAGGCTCCTGGTTTCCCGGTCCCGGGTCCTGGCTACGCGGTCGGTGCCAGACCGTGTCGTCCCGCCGAAGGAGGCATTCCATGCGTGACGAACACCACGGACGTACGGCGGCTCCGGCGCCTCGGTCACGCTCCGGAGCGCTCGGTCACCGCTTCCCGCGCACCGGCACCGAACCGGCCACCGCACGCAGCGCACTTCGGCTGCGGCAGCTGCTGTCCGCCATCTTCCTGCCGCTGTTCGCCGCGGCGACGGCCGGCTTCGCCGTCTGGGCGGCGCGCTCGGGCCCCGGCGACAGCCCGGGCAGCGGCCCGCTGACCACCCTCGCGGTGGTGTGCGGCGTTCTCGCGCTGGCCGCGGCGCTTGATCTCGCGGTGGTGAGGGGGCGGAGGCACCGGGAGCGGGATACCGACACGGACACGGCAGAGCCCGGCCCCCACCGGTGAGCCGGGCCCCGCCGATCGCGTCCGCTCGGCAGACCCGCCGGCACTGAGCCTGCCGGTGCCCTGTCAGTACACCCGCGTCAGCAACTCCAGCACCTCCGCCTCCTCCGGCAGCCGAGGCGCGTTCTTCGTCACCGCGTCCGCGACCGCGCCCGCCGCTATCGCCGGGAGCAGGGCGCGGTCGGCGCCCAGCTCGCGCAGGGGGCGCTTGATGTCCAGCGCCCCGGACAGCTCCCGTACCGCCGTGACCGCTGCCCGCGCCCAGTCGCCGTCGGCGGCGGCCGGCACGCGCATCGCCCGGGCCGCCTGCTCGTTCGCCTCCCGTGCCGTCGGCGCGCTGAACTCCATGACCTCCTCCAGGACGGCGGCGAGCGCGACGCCGTGCGGGGTGCCGGTGTGGGCGGTGAGCGCATGGCCGATGCCGTTGACCAGGCCGAGCCCGGACAGGGTCAGGGCCTGGCCGGCGAGATGGGCGCCCATCATCAGCTCGGCGCGTGCGTCGAGATCCGACCCGTCCCGGCGGGCGGCCGGCAGCGCACGGCTGATCATGCCGACCGCCTGGGTGGCGAAGGCCACGGAGAAGGCGTTCGCGCCGCGCGAGGCCAGCGACTCGATGCCGTGCACGAGCGCGTCCACACCGGTCGCGGCCGTCGCCGCCGGCGGCAGGCCGAGCGTCAGCTCCGGGTCGAGCAGGGCGATGCGGGGCTTGACGGAGGGGTGGCCGATGTACACCTTGCGGCAGGCCGCCGTGTCCTCGATCACGCCGAAACCGTTGGTCTCCGCGCCGGTGCCGGCGGTCGTCGGCACCGCGATCAGGGGCAGTCCATCGGCCGCCTCCCAGAGGTGGTCGGCGTCGGCGGCGACCGCGTCGGGATTGCCCACCAGCAGGGATATGCCCTTCGCGGCGTCCAGCACCGATCCGCCGCCGAGCGCGACGACCGTCGCCGGGCCGAAGGCACGGGCCCGGACGGCGCCCGCGTCGACGTTCCCGGTGGACGGGTTGGGCGCCACCTCGGCGTACACGGTGTGCCGCACGCCCGCCGCGTCCAGGATCTTCACAACGCACTCGGCGACACCGGCCACGCGCAGCCCCCGGTCGGTGACGACGAAGGCGCGGTGGTGACCGGTGTCCGCGATCAGTCGTGCTGTTCGTGGGCGCCGCAGTCCTCGCCGTCGGCGCTCTGGTCTCCCAGTTCCTGGCACCGGAGACGACGGACCTGGATCTGGCAAGGGCGGCACGGACGCCGGCGCCCTGAAAGGGGCACGGGGAACTGCGCGAGCGACCACGACGAACCCGCGGTGGCCGGACGGCAGTTCCCCACACGGCGCTCAGCGATTGACGGCCCGCATCCCCGCCTCGTCGTACCGCTCACCCGCCGCCTCGGGCAGCTCCGCGTCGATGCGGGCCAGGTCCTCCTTGGTCAGCTCGATGCCGACCGCGGCGGCGTTCTGCTCCAGGTAGGTGCGCCGCTTGGTGCCCGGGATCGGGACCAGGTCCTCGCCCTGGGCCAGCACCCAGGCGATGGCCAGCTGGGCCGGCGTGACGTCCTTCTCGGCGGCGATCTCCTTCACCTTGGCCGCCAGCCGCAGGTTCGCCTGCAGGTTGGCGTCCGTGAAGCGCGGGTTGTTGCGCCGGAAGTCGTTCTCGTCCAGCTCGTCCGGCGAGGTGAAGCGGCCCGCGAGGAAGCCGCGGCCGAGCGGGGAGTACGGCACGAAGCCGATGCCGAGCTCCCGGCAGGCCGGCAGCACCTCGGCCTCCACGTCCCGCGTCCACAGCGAGTACTCGCTCTGCACGGCGGTGATCGGATGCACGGCGTGCGCCCGCCGGATGGTCTCCGCGCTCGCCTCGCTCAGCCCGATGTGCCGCACCTTGCCCTCGGCGACCAGCTCGCCGAGCGCGCCGACCGTCTCCTCGATGGGCACGTTCGGGTCGACCCGGTGCTGGTAGTACAGGTCGATGTGGTCGGTGCCCAGCCGCTGCAGCGAACCGTGGATCGAACTGCGCACGTGCTCGGCCGAGCCGTCCTGCCGGCCGATCGTGCTCATGTCGCCGGGTACGGCGTCGTCCATCCGGTAGTTGAACTTGGTCGCGATCACGTACTCGTCGCGGTGTCCCCGGATCGCCGCGCCGACCAGCGACTCGTTGGTCAGTGGGCCGTACACCTGTGCGGTGTCGAGGAAGTTGACCCCCAGTTCCAGGGCCCGTCGGATGGTGGCGACGCCCTCCTCCTGGTCGGCGGAGCCGTAGAAGGCGGACATCCCCATGCATCCGAGGCCGATGGCCGATACCTGGAGGTCCCGCAGACTGCGCTTCTGCATGTGATGTACCAGCCTTTCCTGCACACTCGATCGTCGTCCCGTACGGCACACGGGTACGAACCCCCGCCGTGCCGTACGTCTGCGACGCTACGAGTTGGAGCGCTCTCCAAGTCAAGCAACGCTCCGGGACGGACCGGGAATCCAGCCCGACCGGCACCTCGTACAGGTCGTTCTGGGTGACTCCTGGCTCGTCGCACAGCTCGGCCCCCGTCTCGGCCGTGATCTGGGCCGGCGGCGAAGGCCGCCGTGACACTCGGTGCCGAACTGGCCGTCCCTGCGCGGGACTTCGTGATCGAAAGGGAGAGGTTCCGCGTTCGTTCCACGACCTCGGCGGCTGTACCCGCGTGCCGCGCCGAGCCGGTGGAGTGGCCTATAGGGGAGGACGGCTCCGAGGGGGTGAAGGTTGCCTCTCGGGCCCGGATTCCGCCGTCGGGGACCTGTGGGTCTTCCCACACCCCCGCCCCTCCGCAAAGGATCTTGACGCCCGCCTCCCGGCTCGCTGAACTGTCACCGATCGGGTCTCACCACCACAGAGGCCCTCACCAGGGGAGGGACCGGGCGTATGCCGGACGACACCTACGCAACCAGCGGGAGCGTGCCGGACGCCGTGTCCCCTTGATCGCACTCGGCGGAACCGAAGAAGGCACCGGCGGCTGAAAGCTCGGGCGCGGCGACCCGGAAACGCCGGGATCCGGGTGAAGGGGGCGATGGACATGACGGGGGAGCCGAAGGCGATGGACTGCCGTGTCTCATGACGACTGAAGCGCGCATCGAGTGGTGCCGCGCACTGCTCGCACGCCTGGTCCGCTTCACGGGGCGCACGTTGCGCGGCGAGTGGCACGCCATCGTCGTCGATCCGGTGCGGCGGCTCACGCGGCGCGGAGTGTCCGGGCTGCTGCTGGCGTTCGTCGCCGCGTCAGGTGTCATCTTCTTCCACGCGATCGCCCAGCATCGGCTCGGCGCGCTGTGGGTGACGCGGCTCGGCGGCGTCCGGGCCGACCTGCCGCTGTGGCTGTCGCTGCTGCGCACGCCCGTGTCGCTGTACGTGCCGGCACTCGATCTGCCGGTGTGGGCGGGCATCACCCAGCTGTTCCTCGCCTTCGCCTGGGCCGAACTGGCCCTGGGCCGGGCCCGTACGCTGGCGATCTCCTACGCCACCACCCTGGCCGGCACGCTCACCGCCCGCGTGATGATCGCGACGGGCCCCGGCCGGTGCGGCTTCGGACTGCCGCACGCGTACGGCCAGGTGCTCGACACCGGCCCCTCCGCGGCCGTCGTCGGCCTGTTCACCTATCTCTCGGTGGTCGAACGCGCGCCCGTGGTGTTCACCCTGACCGGCGGCTCGATGGTGTGGGAGTCCATCGCCGTCCCCAACCTGGCCGGCCGTGAGCATCTGATCGCGGTGGCCTCCGCGATCGTCCTCGGCCTGCTGCACGGCCGCCGCGCACGACTGCGGGCCCGTCTGCTCCTGCTGCCCGTCCAAGGCGGCGGGTCCGCGCCCACGGCGCCCGGCGTGATTCCGGTGTCCGTGCCGCCCCGGCCCGTGCCCGCGCAGGCGAACGCCGAGCGGTCGAAGGACACGGCCATGACATCCATGGACTGCTGATGGGACTGCTGGTCCCAACGCCCGCCCCTGTGGCGCCGCCCACCCCGTCAGTGTGATGGTTTTCGCACGTGGACACGCGCGGCCACCCCCTAAGGTGGCCCGCGAGGTACGGCAGGGCGTGGCTGACACCATGGTGTTCGTCGCCGGCAGGGCAGCTGAAGGGAATCCAGGATGTTCCGCAAGGTGCTGGTCGCCAACCGTGGAGAGATCGCGATCCGCGCGTTCCGGGCGGGCTACGAACTCGGCGCGCGCACCGTCGCCGTGTTCCCGCACGAGGACCGCAACTCACTGCACCGGCTGAAGGCCGACGAGGCGTACGAGATCGGCGAGCCGGGGCACCCGGTGCGCGCCTATCTCTCCGTCGAGGAGATCGTGGGCGCCGCCCGCCGGGCCGGCGCGGACGCCGTCTACCCGGGCTACGGCTTCCTGTCCGAGAACCCGGAACTGGCCCGCGCCTGCGAGCAGGCGGGCATCACCTTCGTCGGCCCGAGCGCCGCCACCCTGGAGCTGACCGGCAACAAGGCCCGCGCGGTCGCCGCCGCCCGGGCGGCCGGCGTACCCGTGCTCGGCTCGTCCCAGCCCTCCACCGACGTGGACGAACTGGTGCGCGCCGCCGAGGAGATCGGCTTCCCCGTCTTCGTCAAGGCCGTCGCGGGCGGCGGCGGGCGCGGCATGCGCCGCGTGGAGGACCCCGCCCAACTGCGCGAGTCCATCGAGGCCGCGTCCCGCGAGGCCGACGCCGCGTTCGGCGACCCGACCGTCTTCCTGGAGAAGGCCGTCGTCGACCCGCGCCACATCGAGGTGCAGATCCTCGCCGACGGCGAGGGCGACGTCATCCACCTCTACGAGCGCGACTGCTCGCTCCAGCGACGCCACCAGAAGGTCATCGAGCTGGCCCCCGCACCCAACCTCGACCCCGAGGTGCGGGCGCGGATCTGCGACGACGCGGTGCGCTTCGCCCGGGAGATCGGCTACCGCAACGCGGGCACCGTCGAGTTCCTCCTCGACCCCGCCGGCAACCACGTCTTCATCGAGATGAACCCGCGCATCCAGGTCGAGCACACCGTGACCGAGGAGGTCACGGACGTCGACCTGGTCCAGGCCCAGCTGAGGATCGCCTCCGGCGAGACCCTCGCCGACCTCGGCCTCGCCCAGGACACCATCACCCTGCGCGGCGCCGCCCTGCAGTGCCGTATCACCACCGAGGACCCCGCCAACGGCTTCCGCCCGGACACCGGCCGGATCAGCGCCTACCGCTCCCCGGGCGGCTCCGGCATCCGCCTGGACGGCGGAACCACCCACGCCGGTACGGAGATCAGCGCGCACTTCGACTCGATGCTGGTCAAACTCACCTGCCGCGGCCGGGACTTCAAGGCCGCCGTCGGCCGCGCCCGGCGTGCCGTGGCCGAGTTCCGCATCCGCGGTGTGGCCACCAACATCCCGTTCCTGCAAGCAGTCCTGGACGACCCCGACTTCCAGGCGGGCCGCGTCACCACCTCCTTCATCGAGCAGCGCCCGCACCTGCTGACGGCCCGCTCCTCCGCGGACCGCGGCACCAAGCTGCTCACCTACCTCGCCGACGTCACGGTCAACAAGCCGCACGGCGAACGCCCCGACCTGCTCGACCCCGTCACCAAGCTGCCGCCGCTCCCGGCCGGCGAGCCGCCCGCCGGCTCCCGCCAGCTGCTCGTCGACCTCGGCCCCGAGGGCTTCGCCCGCCGGCTGCGCGAGTCGCCGACCATCGGCGTCACCGACACCACCTTCCGCGACGCCCACCAGTCCCTGCTCGCCACGCGCGTGCGCACCAAGGACCTCCTCGCCGTCGCCCCGGTCGTCGCCCGCACCCTGCCGCAGCTGCTCTCCCTGGAGTGCTGGGGCGGCGCCACCTACGACGTCGCCCTGCGCTTCCTCGCCGAGGACCCCTGGGAGCGGCTCGCCGCCCTGCGCGAGGCCGTCCCCAACATCTGCCTGCAGATGCTGCTGCGCGGCCGCAACACCGTCGGCTACACGCCGTACCCGACCGAGGTGACCGACGCCTTCGTGCAGGAGGCCGCCGCCACCGGCATCGACATCTTCCGCATCTTCGACGCCCTCAACGACGTCGGCCAGATGCGGCCCGCCATCGACGCCGTACGCGAGACCGGCACCGCGATCGCCGAGGTCGCCCTCTGCTACACCGCGGACCTGGGCGACCCCGCCGAGCGGCTCTACACCCTCGACTACTACCTGCGGCTGGCCGAGCAGATCGTCGAGGCCGGCGCCCATGTCCTCGCGATCAAGGACATGGCGGGCCTGCTGCGCGCCCCGGCCGCCGCCAAGCTCGTCTCCGCGCTGCGCCGCGAGTTCGATCTGCCCGTGCATCTGCACACGCACGACACGGCCGGCGGCCAGCTCGCCACCTACCTCGCCGCGATCCAGGCGGGCGCCGACGCGGTGGACGGCGCGGTGGCCTCCATGGCCGGTACGACCTCCCAGCCGTCCCTGTCGGCGCTGGTGGCCGCCACCGACCACTCCGACCGTCCCACCGGCCTCGACCTGCAGGCCGTCGGCGACCTGGAGCCGTACTGGGAGGGCGTCCGCAAGATCTACGCCCCCTTCGAGGCCGGCCTCGCCTCGCCGACCGGCCGGGTCTACCACCACGAGATCCCCGGCGGCCAGCTGTCCAACCTGCGCACCCAGGCCGTCGCCCTCGGCCTCGGCGACCGCTTCGAGGACATCGAGGCGATGTACGCCGCCGCCGACCGCATCCTCGGCCGCCTGGTCAAGGTCACCCCGTCCTCCAAGGTCGTCGGCGACCTCGCCCTGCACCTGGTGGGTGCCGGCGTGTCGCCGAAGGACTTCGAGGAGACCCCCGACAAGTTCGACATCCCGGACTCGGTGATCGGCTTCCTGCGCGGTGAGCTGGGCACCCCGCCCGGCGGCTGGCCCGAGCCCTTCCGCACCAAGGCCCTGCAGGGACGGGCCACGGCAAAGCCGGCGCCCGAGCTGTCCGGCGAGGACCGCGAGGGGCTGGCCAAGGACCGCCGTGCCACCCTGAACCGGCTGCTGTTCCCCGGCCCCACGCGAGAGTTCGACACCCACCGGCAGAGCTTCGGCGACACCAGCGTCCTGGACAGCAAGGCGTTCTTCTACGGCCTGCGGCCCGCGAAGGAGTACGCCGTCGACCTGGAGCCCGGCGTCCGGCTGCTGATCGAGTTGCAGGCCATCGGTGAGGCGGACGAGCGGGGCATGCGCACGGTGATGTCCACGCTCAACGGCCAGCTACGGCCCATCCAGGTGCGCGACCGCGCCGCGGCCTCGGACGTGCCGGTGACGGAGAAGGCCGACCGCGCCAACCCCGGCCATGTGCCGGCGCCGTTCGCCGGTGTGGTGACCCTGGCGGTGACCGAGGGCGACGAGGTCGCCGCCGGCGCCACCGTCGCCACCATCGAGGCGATGAAGATGGAGGCCACCATCACCGCACCCAAGGCGGGCCGGGTGTCCCGCCTGGCCATCAACCGCATCCAGCAGGTGGAGGGCGGCGACCTCCTGGTGGAACTCGCCTGACCAGGCGCCCGGCACCTACCCGCTCGTGGGACCTCAGTCCCAGAGCGGGTAGGTCATGACCTGGTTGAAGCCCTCCGGCCGGGCGCCGGTGTAGGTCAGGCTGATCTGCGCGTAGCGCTCGAAGGACGGATGCTTCTTCCACTGCCGCTCGCCGCTGAGCCGGATGACGACCGGGTACTGATGGAAGGTGCCGGCCGCGCAGTACGGCTTGCAGTCGTTGACCCAGTTCACGCCCTCGGCCTTCGCCCCCTCCGGACCCCACTGGGTCCAGTGGAGTCCGGTGAGCCGGCTGTTGCCGTCGCCGCAGGCCAGGATGAAGTCGGTCGGGCGGACGTTCCGGTGGAAGAAGCAGTCCACCAGTACAGGCCGGGCCGTACTGGCCTCCACGCCGGTCCCGGGAGAGGTCGGAGGACTGGCCGAGGCCGTCGTCATTGCCGTGGTCAGCAGGGCTCCTGCCGCCAGGGTGACCGCCGTTCCCACCAGTGCTCCGCGCATGGCCGCTCCCACCGTCGTGCTGTGTTCGACCGTCCACTCGACGCTACGACCGTGCGGCCGTTTCCACCAATCGCGCAGGTCGTGCGGCGTGTCACCCGTGTACGACGGTCAGGCCGTAGAACGCGACACGGGCGCCGTTGGTCGTACTGTCCGAAGAGGACTGGTTGTAGGAGCCGGCCTTGAAGTACTGCTTGTACTGCTGGAACGACGACGGGACGCCGTAGTGGGTGGTGGCGCCGTTGACGGTCAGGTCGATGGTGTTCCCGCCGGATACGGCGATGGTGTAGCTCCAGGTCTTGCCGATCGACACGTGCCCCACCGTGTGCGCGGTCTGTCCGCCGGACGGCGAGTTCTCCGTGCCGAGGACGATGTCGCCGTTCGCGTGGTAGTACAGCTCCAGCAGCGGCTTGGTGGAGGAACCGCCGCTGCCGAGGTGGATCTGCCCGACGCACACGTTCTTCGTGACGGACACCACGCGCAGGGTCGCGCTCATCCTGTGTGAGCCGGACAGCGCCCAGTCGGCGGTGCTGCCGTCGCGGTTCATCTCGCGCAGCTCGGAGCGGGCGTAGTTGGAGTTCGGGGTCGTCACGCCCTTCTCGGGCGCCCAGAAGGTCATGGCGCCGTCTCGGGTGTCGGTGTAGAAGTACGCGTCCTGGTAGCCGTTCGGGCCCTGGAGCCGGGACGAGGAGATGGTGGTGGGACTGCCGGGGGAGCCGACGGGCTCCTGCAGCTCCCAGACCGACAGGTCGAAGTTGCCGCCGGGGGCGACATGCGGGTCGGCGGCGACCGCGCTGGGGCTGCCGAGGAGGGCGAGAGCGAGGCCCGCGGTGGTCGGCACCGCGAGGAGCCGGGATCGGGTCATGTGGGGGTTCCTTCTTGGAAGCGAAGGCCGGACACAGCGGATGCGTTCAGCATGATGAACGCTGAACGCATCCTTGGTCGCTGATGACCCGAGAAGCTAGAGGTCTGAACCAGACACGTCAAGTGCGCTCAGCAGGCGCCCTCGTCCTGCCACGGCCCCCATTCCGAGGCGCCCGGCACCTCGTTCTGGGTCCACCACTTGGCCTTCCAGTTGTGCTGGTTGTACGAGACCTCGTTGCCTTGCGTGTACACCGCCGTGGAACTCCACGCGGGCTTGCAGGAGGTCGGCGTCGGGGTGGGGGTCGGCGTCGGTGTGGTGGTGGGCGGGGTGACGCCGGCGAACTGCACCGAGTACTTCGCGAAGTCCCAGGAGTTCTGCGTGACGCTGGAGCACGTCCCGGACGTGCGGCCCCCGTTGTCGGGCGGGGTGCACTGCCGGTCGCGGTTCAGGGACCAGAACGTGAAGCGGTCCATGTTGTGGCTCGTCGCGTAGTCCAGCACCGTCTGGAAGTCGGCCTGGGTGAAGTACTCGCCCGTGTCGCTGCGGCCGTTCATGCCGGAGAAGCCCTCGTGGGCGTATGCGGTCGCCTGGTCCCAGCCGAAGGTCGACTGCAGGATGGAGTTGAAATTGGCCAGCGCGCTGGTCTGGCTCGCCGCGCCGTTGAAGCCGCCGTCGAACGGCATGATGGAGAAGTTGTTCGGGGTGAAGCCCTGGGACTTGGCCTCCAGCAGCATCTGCTTGCCGAACCAGCCGGTGCCCTCCGCGGTGCCGGCCGTCGTCACCGAGACGTACAGCCCCGGGTTGTTCTGCTGCAGGATCTTGGCCGCGCCGATCTCGTTCCTGATGGCCGCGCTGTTCTCGTACTCCGGTTCCTCCAGGTCGAAGTCGATGGCGTGCAGCCCGTACTTGGTGATGACCTGCTGGTAGGCCGCCGCCGTGGACGCCGCGTCCGCGCAGGCCTGGCCGAGCTTCGTACCGCCGTAGCCGCCGATGGAGACGGAGACGTCACCGCCTTTGGCGCGGATCGTGTTGATCAGCGACTGCACGGCCGTGTCCGAGGGGACGGGCGCGGTGCCACCCCATGTGGGTGAGCAGCCGCCGCCGTTGGGGGCGAGGACGAAGGCCAGTTGGAGGGCCTTCAGCCCGGTGGCGTCCATGATGGCGGCCGGGTCCGGCGGGTCGTTGTCCAGCGGCATCAGATAGGGGGCGGCGGCGTACCAGCGGTTGCTCAGCGCGCTCGTCGCGCCCGAGGCGTTGCTCGAAACGAGCGCGGTCGTGCCGGCGGCGGCGAGCGTGACGGCCGCCGCCGCGCCCAGACATGCCCGAAGACGTCTCACTGCGTGCCTCCAGAGGGTGGGGGAGTCCCCAGGGCGGGGAGCCCCACCCTCCGGGAGCTGTTGCGGTCACGTCAAGAAGTTGGACTAGACCAACGCTCTCTTTGGACTAGACCATACGACCTCTTTACCTCCCGTCGACCAGTCGCACAGTGAAACCCCGGTCCAGTGGCAGGCTCGGTGCGGTGACGGTCGTGACCTGCGTGCCGGCGTCGTACGACCAGGCGGAGACGGGCAGTTGGCGGCCGTCGAGGAGGACACGTGCGGGCGCCACGCCTCCGTGCACGGTGAACCGGTAGGAGCGGGCGTCCGCCTTGCCGGCGTAGTCGCCCCTGCTCGCCCCCACCGAGACGGTCGTCCCGCCGCCGTCGGCGTGCAGGGAGACCCGCTGGGTGGCGGCGGCGCCCTCGGCGAAGTCGCGGGTCACCCCGTCGTCCTCGTACAGCGTGTAGCGACTCGTGCCGTGGGCCGCCGGATACAGGTCCCAGTCCAGCTCGTGCCGGTCCCGGGTCTGCCAACTCGTCGTCCCCTTCGGCCACATCGGAACGATCGCGCCCTCGCGCACGAACAGCGGGAGCGTGTCGAGCGGGGCGTGGTAGCCGTCGACCGTGGTCGGGCCCTGGTAGGTGCGGCCGGTCCAGTAGTCGGTCCAGGTGCCCTTCGGCAGGTAGATGCCGTCGCGGGTGTCGGAGTCCTGGTAGACCGGGGCGACGAGGAAGTCGGGGCCGGACAGGAACTCGTACTTCGCCTGGTCGGACAGCGTGTTCGGGTCGTCGGGGTACTCCAGCCACAGCGGACGCATCGCGCCGACACCGGTCTTCGTCGCCTCGGCGGACAGCGTGTACATGTACGGCAGCAGCCGCTCCTTCAGCTGCAGGTACTTCCTGTTGATGGAGGTGTACGGCTCGCCGTCCAGCCAGGGCTGCTGATCGGCGGGCTTCTTGGTGGTCAGGTCGGTCGCCCAGCCGTCCATGGTCATGATGGCCGGCAGGAACGCCTTCCACTGCAGGTCGCGGGCGTACATCGTGGCGTCGTGGCGGTAGATGCTGCCCACGTCACCGGTGTTGTAGGCGATCCCGGACATCGTCGCCCCGGCATAGGTCGGGATCTGCCAGCGGATGTAGTCCCAGGACAGCTTCTGGTCGCCGCTCCACAGCACCCCGCAGCGCTGGGCGCCCGCCCAGGACACCGGCAGCCACACGAAGCCGCGCACATCGCTGTTGTCCTCGATCCCCTTCTTGGCGGCGTCGCACGCGTCCAGCGCGAACTTGTAGCCGTTGCCGACCCAGGCCACGTCCAGCTTGGCGACCCGCTGGCCCGCCCTGACCTGGTCGGCGAGCTTGTCGATGCCGTCCTGGGTCCACAGGCCGAGCTGGGCGTGATGGTCCCGCAGGCCCTGGGCGGTCTGCTCCAGGTTCTCGTACCCGCAGCCGTACCCGTCGTTGACGAGCATCCATCCCAGCGGCATCTGGTTGTCCGTGTACCCGTCGGCGATCCTCAGCGCGTCCAGGGTGTGCCGCTCGCCGCGGTTGGCGTTGTGCAGGTAGCAGTCGGAGTCGCCGGGTTCGAGACCGTACACCGGTGGCATGAAGGGCCTGCCGACCAACGCCGTGTACTTGCCGATGACTTGCTTGGCGTTCCCGAGGAAGTAGTAGGCGTCCAGGCGCCGTTCCTGCTGCCCGGTGGTGACCGGCGAGCCGAAGGTGTACACGCCTGGTGCGAAGGTGTTGCGCAGAACGCCGTAGCCGGCGCTGGAGAGATAGAACGGCTGGGAGTTGTTGTAACCACCCTCGTTCCAGTCGAAGCTGTTGGCCACGTACATCGTCTGCCCGCGGTGCGAGAAGCCGCCGTTCTGTTCGCCGCCGCCGAAGAACTGCTCGTCGGCACCCCGCACCAGGCTCTGCCGCATACCGCCGGTCGACCAGCGCAGCGGCTTCTTGTACACGCGCAGCACGGCCTGCGGTGAGCGGATGCCGTAGTAGTCACCGGCGTCGAAGGACGAGGTGCGCCGCTCCGGTGGGGGCAGCTCGCGCACGATGGCGGTGCCCGCCGGATCACTCGGTGAGCCGGACGGGTCGGCCTGCAGACGCAGTTGGCCTCCGGTCAGGAAATCGGCCCGCGCGGTGAGCTGCCCGGCCTTGACGGTGTAGGTGCCGTCGGCGCCGGAGAAGGACGTGAGATCGCCGGCGTCCGTGGTGGCGGGCAGGTACGCGGTGCCCGTGAAGGAGTTGTCGTGCACGTCGTACGGCACGACCACCACGTGGTACGTCCCCGACGCCCGCGGGATCACCGTGGCCTCCGGGTCGGCGGTGCCCGCGCTGGACGCCACCTGCTTGCCGTGGTCGTCGTAGACGTACAGGTCGAAGTCGTCGGAGGGCCTCTCCCACTTGATCGACAGCGGGACGCCGCCCTCGGGGTTGTCGTCCCAGTAGCCGTCCGGCACCGGGACGGTCAGGTCGAAGCGGTCGCAGACCTTGTCGTCGGGGTCGGCGGCCGGGTCGGGACAGCTCTCGGTGCCGCCGCCGGTGCCCTTGGCGTAGACCGGGCCCTGCCAGCCGACGCTGCTGTGAGCGGGGTCGAGTACGGCACCCGAGGCGGTGGCGGCGGCCTGGGCGGGCACCGGGGCGGCGAGCAGGGTTCCCGCCAGGGCGGTCGCCAGCCCCAGCGGTACCCAGGCCGGCCACGGCACACGATGGCGGAGTCTTCGCGGTCTTTGCACGGCGGAACAGCTCCCCTCGCAGCACTGCGGACTGACTGTTCTTGCTCCTGTGCTCACAAGCGCTCGAAACAAGCTTCAATCGAGCAACTTCAAGCAGGAACCTCGGGGTTGACGCAGGTTCATGCCAAGAGCGCGGGGCCCGGAAGCCGGCCGGACACGGGCCTCGAACCCGGCCGGACACGACGAAGGCCGGCCCCCTCGACAGCGGGGGCCGGCCTTCGCGCGCGGGTCGCTCAGTCCGCGTTCTTCCGGAGGACGATCTGGGTCTGCGTGGTCTGGCCGACCAGCCGGTCCCGGTCGTCGCGCAGGTCCGTCTGCACCACGATGAGCGTGCTGCCGAGGTGCAGCGGCCGGGCGGTGGCATCGACGTGCCCGCCGGTGACCGCCCGCAGGAAGTTGGTCTTGGACTCCACCGTCGACGTACCGGTCGCCCCCTCGGGCAGGTTGAGATAGGCGCACACCGCCCCGACGCAGTCCGCCAGCGCCATCAGGGCGCCGCCGTGCAGGGCGCCACCCGCCGTGCACGCCTTTGGGGACCAGGCCAGGCTGCCGACAGCCCGCTCGGCCGTGGCCTCGCGCAGCTCGATGCCCAACGCGGCAGCGAACGGCATGACGGCCAGGAGCTCGGCGGGCTCGGGGACGCCGCGCGGGGTAGTGGTCGACATGGTGTACCGCCTTTCGTGAGTGCCACGATGATCGGGCAGTGTGCCAGTCAGCCCCCGGCCGGCTCCTGGAGCATGGCGAGTTTCAGGACACCGCCGCCGATGCCCCAGCCGCCGTCCGCCACCTCCTCCACCAGGACCATGGTGCCGGCGCGGGCCCGCTCGCCGTAGATCTCGACGTACAACTCGGTGGTACGGGTGACGATCAGCTCCTTCTGCTCGTCGTCCAGGCTTCCGGCGGGAACCTTGAAGTTCGCGAACGGCATGGTTTTTCCTCCTTGGTCGAGGGGTGTCAGAGGGAACTGCCCGGCATGAGCAGGTCGTCGAGGCCGGCGCGGCGGAAGAACTCCGCGCGGATGCGGTCGGCGACCGCGCAGACGACCTCGCTGCCGTCACGGGCGGGGTCCACATGGGTGCGCAGCGGTCGGCGGCCGGCGGGCAGCTCCACCAGGCGTACGACGGCCTCCGCGACCTGAGCCGGGTCCGCGTCCGGCGGGATCAGTGCCGCGAGCCGCTTGTCCAGCTCCGCCAGCAGGGTGCCGTAGCGCTCGTCGTAGGCCGCAGCGCGCCCGATGTCGGCGGGGGTGCCGGCGTGCAGGAAGTGGTTCGTGCCGGAGGTGAAGGCGCCCGGCACGACGATCGCGGTGTCGATGCCGAACCGGACCAGCTCACCGGCGTAACTCACCGCCAGCGCGTCCATCGCCGCCTTGGCCGCGAAGTACGGCCCCAGGAAGGGCGGGCAGCCGCCGCGCGTGCTGGAGCTGCCGATCCACATCAGCAGGCCCTCGCCCCGTTCCCGCAGCCGGGGGAGCGCGGCCCGGTTCACGCGCTGGGCGCCCAGCACGTTGACGTCGTACAGGTCCGCGAGCTGCTCGGGCGTGAAGGCCTCGGCGGGCCCGGTGACCATGTGGCCCGCGTTGTGCACCACCACGTCCAGTCGGCCCTCGGCGGCCAGCACGCGGTCCACCGCCGCGTCGGCGGAGTCCTGGGAGGTGACGTCCAGCTCTACGGCGTACAGGGACACGCCGTGCTCGGCCGCGTACCGGTCCAGGCCGGCCACGGCGGGTGCGTTGCGGCCGGTCGTCTGCCGGATGCCCGCGTAGACGGTGTGACCGGCGTCGGCCAGGGCGCGCACGGTCAGCGCGCCGAAGCCGCTGGAGGCGCCGGTGACCAGGATGGTCCGGGGCGTGTCGGTGGTCGTTCGGGGAGTGTCCGCAGTCATGATTCCTCGATGGCGTGTGGATCGGGCTGGGATCGGGGCGGGGCCGGGACGGGAAGGGTCAGACGATGCCGCCGTTGGCGCGTACCACCTGGCCGTTGACCCAGTGGCCGGCCGGGGAGGCGAGGAACGCCACCACCTCGGCGATGTCGGCGGGCGTGCCGAGGCGTTCCAGCGGCGGCTGGGCGGCCAGACGCGCGATGGTGTCCTCGTCCTTGCCGTCCAGGAACAGCTCGGTGGCCGTGGGCCCGGGGGCGACGGTGTTCACGGTGACGTCCCGGCCGCGCAGCTCGCGGGCCAGTACCAGGGTCAGCGCCTCGACCGCGCCCTTGCTCGCGCTGTAGGCGCCGTAGCCGGGAAAGGCCAGGCCCACCACGGACGTGGAGAAGGCGACGAACGAGCCGCCCCGGCGCAGGGTGCGGGCCGCCTCACGGGCGACCACGAACGTGCCGCGGACGTTGGTGCGGTGCATCGCGTCCAGCTCCGCGAGGTCCAGCTCGGCGATCGGCGCGAGATACATCCGGCCGGCCGCGTGGACCACGACGTCGACCCCGCCGAACCGCGTGGCGGCCGTCCCGAACAACTCGGCGACCTGCTGTTCGTCGGCGACGTCGGCGCGCACGGCGACCGCGCTGCCGCCGGCCGCGGTGACCTCCTTGACGGCGGCCTCGGCCGACTCGCGGTTGCCGGCGTACCCGACCACCACGGCGTACCCCTCGGCGGCGAGCCGGCTCACCGTCGCCCGGCCGATGCCGCGCGAGCCTCCGGTGACCACGGCCACGCGGGGCCGGGCAGTCGGTTCCGATTCCTGGACGGTCGTTTCCTGGGTGGCTGTTTCCTGAGCGGACATGAGCGGTCTCCTGCCGGACGGGGCGGTGCGGGAAGTGCTCCTTCAGCCTGGGCCGCCGTGTCCGGGCCAGCCACGGCTGCGCTCACCCTGGGGCCGGCAACCCCTGGATACGCATCCTCCGGCGCGCGACCATGGAGGGCGTGAACCATGCCGAGCTGGCCGCCTTCCTGAAGTCCCGGCGCGACCGGGTCCGCCCCGCCGACGTCGGCCTGCCCGCGGGTCCGCGGCGCCGGGTCCCGGGCCTGCGCCGCGAGGAGGTGGCCCAGCTGGCCGGCCTGTCGGCCGACTACTACACCGAGCTGGAGCGGGGCCGCGGCGCCCAGCCCTCCGCGCAGGTCCTGGCCGCCCTCGCCCGTGCCCTGCGGCTCGGCGGCGACGAACGCGACCATCTGTTCCACCTCGCCGACCGCCCGTTGCCGGCCGAGGCGTCCGGACCCACCGCGCTCGTCCAGCCCGCCCTGCTCGGCCTGCTGGACCGGCTCACCACGACCCCCGCCCAGGTCATCACCGACCTGCACGAGCCGCTCGTCCAGAACCCCCTCGCCGTGGCGCTGCTCGGTGCGATGCCGAGCGGGCGCGGGCCCCACCGCAGCTTCGTCTACCGCTGGTTCACCGACCCCGCCGCCCGGGGGCTCTACCCGGCCGAGGACCATCCGCACCACTCCCGGGTGTTCACCGCCGACCTGCAGGCGGTCGCGGCCCGGCGCGCCAAGGACGCCGACGTCACCCGGCTGGTGGCCACGCTGCTGCGGCGCAGCACGGAGTTCGCCGAGCTGTGGGAGCAGCGGGAGGTGGCCCTGCGCCGCACCGACCACAAGCGGATCGTCCACCCCTCGCTCGGCGTCATCGAGCTGGACTGTCACAACCTCTTCAGCGAGGACGGCCGGCAGCGCCTGCTGTGGTTCAGCGCCCCGCCCGGCACCGAGGGAGCCGCCCAGCTCGAGCTGCTCTCGGTGATCGGCACTCAGGACCTGGGCGCCACAGCGGAAGAGCCGGGGCACCGGTCCCGCTGAGGAAGCAGCGGGACAGCACCGGACTTGTCACGAAGTCGGAAGACCCGTGGCGGATCATCCGTCGCCTGAGGCACCCTTGACAGTGTGCGCCCTGATTCGCGACGTTTGAGCAGTCGCGTGCGGAGGGGATGCGGCGCACATCGGAACGAGCGGCAGGACGCGCCCGGCGCGTCATGGGGGGAGCGGTCGCCCATGCGATCCATGAGCCATGATCCACACGCCTCACCGGTCTGTGCCGCCTCGGGCACACCGCTTGCGGAGCCTGCGGAAGGGCGGTCGAACTGAGGTGGAGATCACCATCCACAGACCCGGCGAGCTGACGCCCGAGCTGCGCCGGGCCTGGCACCACGCGATGGACGAGTCGCCCGAGTACTCCAACCCCTTCCTCGCGCCGGAGTTCGCGATCGGCGTCGGCCGGTACCGGCGCGGGGCACGCGTGGCCGTCCTGCGCGAGGGCGGGGAGCCCGCCGGGTTCTTCCCGTACGAGCGGGGGCCGTTCGGCACCGGACGGGCCATCGGGCTCGGACTGTCCGACTGCCAGGCCCTCGTGCACCGGCCCGGGGTCACCTGGAACGCCCAGGAACTGCTGCGGGCCTGCGGGCTCAGCATCTTCGAGTTCGACCACCTCGTCCAGGAGCAGCGACCGTTCGCGGCCCACGTCACCGGCACCTTCGCCTCCCCGGTGATCGATGTGAAGCCCGGCGACGGCGGCTACCCCGAGTGGCTGCGGAGCACCTACCCGGGCCTGGCCAAGACCACGCTGAAGAAGGAACGGCGGCTCGGCCGGGACATCGGCGAGGTGCGGTTCGAGTTCGACGAGCGCGACCCGGAGGCGCTGCGCACCCTCATGCGGTGGAAGTCCGCGCAGTACCGCAGGACCGGCCGCATGGACCGGTTCTCCCGGCCGTGGATCGTCGGCCTGGTCGACCATCTCTTCCGCGTCCACGAGGAGCACTTCACCGGAGTGCTGTCCGTGCTGTACGCGGGTGACCGGCCGGTCGCGGCCCACTTCGGCCCCCGGTCGAGCACCGTGCTGGCGGCCTGGTTCACCGCCTACGACCCCGAACTGCACTACTACTCCCCGGGGTTGATGATGCATCTGCGCACCGCCGAGGCGGCGGCCCGGCACGGGGTGACCCTCGTGGACCTCGGGCGCGGGGACAAGGAGTACAAGGACTGGCTCAAGACGCGTGAACTGCGGGTCGCCGAGGGCTTCGCGGCCCGTCCGCACCCGGTGGCGCTCGCCCAGCGGCTGTGGCGCAGACCGGTGCGGGGGCTGCGGAACACGGTCAACGCCCATCCGCAGCTGCGCGCGCCGGCCGACCGGCTGCTGAAGACGGTGGGCAGGGTGCGCACTCAGGGCGCGGCCGCTTCCCCCGCCGCCCGGAAGAATCGCCTTACGGAGCGGTAGTTACTGGCAGGTTCTCGTCAAAAGTTCGCCAAGCGGCGGATGTTTTCGCACCCACGTGATCGGGTCTCCTGCATCGGCAGTGTCGATGCCTTTCGGGAGGCCCCTGGTGTCCGTACCAACCCGCAGAAGACGGTGGTTCACCGTCTGTGCGCTCACCGCGTCCGCCGCGCTGGTCGCCATACCCCCGTCCGCCGCCTCGGGGCGATCGGCGAGCCCCTTCGGCGTGCGGGTCCTCGGCCAACTCGCCAAGGAGCGCGCGCAGTCCGTGGGTGCCATGTCGCCGCACGTCGCGGCGGACGACGACGACGGGAACGAGGCGGACGAGATCGCCGAGGGCGCGGACCAGTACGCCGAGGCCCGCACCTCTCCGGGTGTCGTCGCACCGGGCGCGTACGGCGCGGCCTGGCACGACCTCACCAACCTCAGGAGCACGGGCGGCAGGTGGCGCAACATCACCGACCTGCCGTACAACTCCGACGACCCGCGCTACCGCGACATCGACTCCAACTCCAGCGGCGGAAGCGGAAACGTCACCGGCCGGATGGCGGCGATCGCCGCCGACGACGACGGTTACGTCTACGCGGGCAGCGCCGGCGGCGGCGTGTGGCGCTCGCACAGCGGCGGCGGACACTGGCAGCCCATCAGCGACCGGCTGCCCGCACAGTCCACCGGCGCCCTCGCCCTCGACGGCACCGGCCGGCTGTGGCTGGGCACGGGCGAGGCCACCACCAACGCCGACGCCTACCTCGGCAGCGGCGTCTACGTCCTCACGCACCCGCACCACGGCAACTTCTCCACGCGCAGTCGGGTCGGCGGCGACGAGCTGGAGAGCACCACCATCCACGAGCTGCGGTTCGGCGGCGGCAAGGTGTGGGCGGCCACCAGCGAGGGCGTGTGGAGCCACTCCACGAAGAAGCTGAGCGGCCGCTGGAAGCTGGAGTACGCGCCCAACCCCGACTTCCTGCCGGGCGGTTCGAAGGCCGGCGACCCGACCGCGCCGTACAAGAACATCGCCAACGACATCGCCATCGACCCCAAGGACCCGTCCAAGGTGGTCCTCGCCGTCGGGTGGCGCAGCGGCGACGACTACAACGGCTTCTACACCAAGGTCGGCGGCACCTGGACCCGGATCACCGGCGGCCTCGGTGATCTCCCGGCCGACCCCGACAACGTCGGCAACGTCACCTTCGCCCGCTCCGCCGACGGCTCCCGCTACTACGCCATCGACCAGTCCCCGGAGCAGCTGAACACCAACCCGGACAGCGGCCTGGAGGGCATCTACGTCTCCAAGTCCGGCTCACCGACCGGCCCCTGGACGAAGATCGCCGACTACAAGGGTCTGGCCGCCGACAACTCGGCGCTCAACACGGCCGGTTACATGCCCGGCGTGCAGGCCTGGTACAACCAGTTCCTCACCGTGGACCCGAGCGACCCGCAGCACGTGTACGCGGGCCTGGAGGAGGTCTACGAGACCAAGGACGGCGGCGCCGACTGGTCGACGGTCGGCCCATACTGGAACTTCACCTTCTCCTGCTGGAACATCGACCCGGCCAAGCAGACCGGTGACTGCAACCCGACCACCCACTCCGACCAGCACGGCGTCGCGATCGGCCGCTACCACGGCAAGAGCTTCGTGTACGTCGGCAACGACGGCGGCGTCTACAAGCGCCCGGTGACCGGCTCCCAGGACGCCTCCGGCCACGCCACCGACTGGACCTCGCTGAACGACGGCACCATCGACACCCTCCAGTACTACTCCGTCGGCATCGGCAAGGACCTCGACCACGGCGGCCTGTCCGTCACCGGTGGGCTCCAGGACAACGGCCAGTCGATTCTGCGCGGCAACGACAAGGTGATGGGCTCCAACTTCGGCGGCGACGGCGGCGACACCCTCACCGACCCCGCCAACGGCTGCAACATCGCCCAGGAGTACGTCTACCTCGCGGTCCAGGTCACGCAGAACTGCGCGGTGAACGACGGAAGCTGGGTCACCGATGCGAGCAAGGCCACCTCGTACTCCGTCGCCCCGCCCGACAACGCCACCAGCGAGGCCCGCTTCATCGCCCCGCTCGCGGCGGACATGAAGGACGGCAACACCTGGGTGGCCGGCGGCCGGCACATCTGGGTCCAGACCCACGGCTACGCCATCCGCAGCGGCAAGGAGTGGACCAGCGTCCACGACTTCGGCGCCGGCCGGGTCGCGACCGCCGTCGCCGCGTCCGGCGGGAAGATCTACGCCGCCTGGTGCGGCCCCTGCAACAACCAGGGCTTCGCCCGTGGCATCGCCGTCGGCAACGCGGACGGCACCGGCTGGCACGACATCAGCCTGCCGGTCGCCGGCACGGTGCCCAACCGCTACCTGAGCGGCTTCGCCGTCGACCCGAAGAACGCCGACCACGTCTTCCTCGCCGTCAACGGCTTCTCCCGGCACTGGACCGAGGGCCCCGGCGCCGGCGTCGGCCACGTCTTCGAGTCCACCGACGGCGGGACGACCTGGAAGGACATCTCGGCCAACCTGCCCGACGTGCCCACCGACTCCGCGCTGGTGACGGCGGACGGCGGCCTCGCCGTCGCCACCGACCTCGGTGTCGTCTACCGTGCGCCGGGCCGCACCACCTGGCAGCGGATCGGCAGCCTGCCGGCCGTCGCCGTGCTCCAGCTCAAGACGAGCCCCGGCGGCGGCACGCTGTACGCCGCCACGCACGGCCGCGGGATCTACACCGTCAAGGTGTGCGACCTGCGCTGACCGCCCGCCGAATCGGAGGGGTGGCTCCCGAGCCTTCGGGGGTCACCCCTCCTGCGCGTACGGCACCACGTCCATGTCCAGTGTGAAGACCGTGCGGGCGGCGCCGGCGATGTCCGGTGCCTTGGCGGCGGCGGTGACGTGCGCCGTACCGCCCCGGGTGCCCGCGCAGCGCAGGGTGGCGTGCGCGGTGCCGTCCGCGTCCAGCCGCCAGCCCGATGCGACCACGAGCGCGGGTGCCGAACTCAGCACGCCCGTCCACCGTTTGTCGTCCAGGCGCGGTCGCAGGGTGAGGGTCACCGTCGTCCCCGGGCGCACGCACAGCCGGCGCCGGACCGGGTCACCCGGGGCCACGGAGACGTCCGCGTGCCCGGCGACGCAGCTGCCCGAGGGCCCGGATCCCGTACCCGAGGGCGTGACCGCCCGACCGGAGGGCGCGTCCGTCCTGCCGGGGGACACCGGGCCGCTCGGGGCCTCCGAAGTGCGGGGCGACCCGGACGGCCGTGCCGGCCGGCTCCCGGAGGCTCCGGCACCGGCTCCCGCTTCCCGCCCGGTCGACGCCCCGCACCCCGCCAGTACGACGACCGCGGCGATCGCGCACCCACCGGCCCACCACCGCATGACAGCACCTCCCGGCCTTCGTGCGTACGTCTCCCAGGATGCCTCAGCCCCTGCCGCGTACCGCCTTTCCGACCTCGGTGCGCAGAGCCACGAATCCGGGCAGGCTCCGGGTGGTGAGCTGATCCCGGTCACCGGGCAGGCCGACCGGCAGGTCGCGGACGACGCGGGAGCCGGGGCCGGGGGAGAGGACGACGACGCGGTCGCCGACGTACACGCTCTCGTCGATGTCGTGGGTGACGAACACGATGGTCGTGTCGTTCGTCCGGTGGACCTCCAGCAACAGGTCCTCCAGGTCCGCCCGGGTGCCCGCGTCCAGCGAGCCGAACGGCTCGTCCATGAGCAGCAGGGAGGGCCGGCAGACCAAGGCGCGGGCGATGGCGACACGCTGCTGCATACCGCCGGACAGCTCACGGGGACGGCGCCGGGCGACCCCGTGCAGGCCGACCCGTTCGAGGATGGTCTCGGCCTCGGCCCGGCGGGCGGCCCGCCGGAGGCCCCGGCGGCGCAGCGGGAGGGCCACGTTGTCGCGCACGGTGAGCCAGGGCAGCAGCGAGCGCCCGTACTCCTGGAAGACCACCGCGAGCCGCTCCGGTACGCCGGTCACCGCCGTCCCGTCGATCGTGATCGTGCCCTCCTGCGCCGGCAGCAGCCCGGCGATGGTGCGCAGCAGTGTGGACTTGCCGCACCCGGAGGGGCCGACCACGCTGAGGAGCTGGCCGTCCGGCACGGTGAGACTGATGCCGTCCAGGACGCGGGTGTCGCCGAAGTGCCGGCTGACGGAGTCGAGGCGCAGCATCCCTCACCCGGCCCAGGGCTCGTACAGGGTACCCGCGCTGCCGGCGACCCGCAGGTGCAGCAGGAAGGGGCCCGAGCCGTCGCCCCGGCCCAGGGCGTGGTCCAGGGCGGCCGGCAGCTCGTCGGGGTGTTCGACGCGGGCCGCGGGACAGCCCAAGGACCCGGCGAGGGCCGCGAAGTCGATGCCCGTGATGTCCGTGCCGGGGACGGGCGCGATGCCGATCCGGCGGCCCAGCGCGCGCACGGCCGCGTAACCGCCGTTGTCCAGAAGGACGTAGGTCACCGGAACCGTGTACCGGGCCGCGCTCCACAGGGCCTGCACCGAGTACAGCGCCGAGCCGTCGCCGACCACGCACACCACCCGGCGCCGGTCGGCGAGCGCCCGGCCCACCGCGAGGGGCAGGCCCCAGCCGAGAGCCCCGCTGCCCGTGGTGAGGAAGCCTCCGCCCGACTCGATCGGCACGCGTGCGTGCAGCGTGTCGCGGTGGCTCGGCGCCTCCTCCACGAGGACCCGGTCGCGCGGCAGCCGGGCGCTCAGCAGATCGAAGAGCAGCTCCGGGGTGATGTGTCCCTCGGCGGGGGCCGGGACGGGTGAGGGCCGGGGCGGCGGCGGATCGCGGTCGGGTCCCTTCAGCAGCCCGGTGAGCCGGGCCAGCGCGGGCCGCAGGGTGGTGACGATGCTGGTGCCGGTGGGCAGCCAGGCGGCCTGGCCCGGGTCGCAGTCCAGATGGAACAGCTCGGTGCCGGGCGCGAGCGGCGGGCCGTCGTCCGCCACGTGATAGGTGAACAGCGGCGCGCCGAGGGCGACCACCACGTCGTACGGCGCGAGGCGCGCCGCCAGGTGCCGGGCGATCGGCGGCAGGAACCCCTGGAACAGCGGATGCGACTCGGGGAAGCCGGAGCGGCCGGAGAGCGGGCTGATCCAGACCCCGGCCCGGATCCGCTCGGCCAGCGTCCGGACCTCGTCCAGCGCGTCCTCGTCGTCCACGCCCGGCCCCACCACGAGCGCCGGGCGGCGGCAGGTCTCCAGACGGGCGGCGAGGGCGTCGACGGCTTCCGGGGCGGCCGTGAACGCCGAGTGCACCGTGCGAGGCGTGACGTGCTCGGCGGGCCGGTCCCAGTCGTCCTCGGGCACGGACACGAACACCGGGCCGCGTGGATGGGTCATCGCGATCCGGTACGCCTCGGCGAGCACGGCCGGCACGTCCTCGGCCCGTTCCGGCTGGCGGGCCGACTTCACGTACGGGCGGGGGAACTGGGCGGGCTCGTCGGCGCCGAGGAACGGCCGCAGCTGGATCAGCGAGCGCGCCTGCTGTCCCGCCACGATCACCAGCGGCACCCGGTCGCGGAAGGCGTTGAACACCGCGCCGAGCGCGTGCCCCACCCCGCCGGCCGAGTGCAGGCTGACGAACGCGGCACGCCGGGTGCCGAGCGCGTGCCCGGCCGCCATGCCGACGGCGACGGACTCCTGCAGGCCCAGCACATAGGTGAAGTCGTCCGGCCAGTCGCGGAACATCCGCAGTTCCGTGGAGCCGGGATTGCCGAAGACCGTGGTCATGCCGGTGTCGCGCAGAAACCGTACGACCGCCTCGCGGACCGTGGCCGTCGTCATGCCGTCCTCCCTGCGGACGTCCTGGTGCCGGCGAACCGCTTCTCGACCGCCAGCAAACCGGTATTGAGGAGATACCCGAGCGCGCCGAGCAGCAGCAACGCGGCCCACACGGTGAGCAGATCGGAGCGCGTCTGGGCGTCGGTGAGCGTGAAACCGATGCCGTTGTCACTGCCCGGCAGCAACTCCGAGAACACCATCAGGATCAGACACAGCGAGAGACTGAGCCGCAGCCCCGCGAAGATCCGGGGCAGCGCCGAGGGCAGGATCAGGAACCACAGCCGTTCGGGCGCCGTCAGCCGCAGCACGGCCGCCACCTGGAGCCGCAGCGGGTCGGTGGCGCGGGCGCCCTCGGCCGAGTTGATCAGCACCGGCCACACGGCGCTGAACACGATCGACGCCACCTGCATGGGCGTACCGAAGTCGAAGACGACGACGAACACCGGCACCAGCGCGGGCGGCGGCACGGCCCGTGCGAACTGCAGCACCGGGTTGCACAGCGCGTACGCCCGGCGCGAGCGGCCCACCGCGATCCCCAGGGTGACCCCGGCGACGCTGGCGAGCGCGAACCCGGCCGCCATCCGGCCCAGGCTCGGCAGGATGGTGTCGACGGCGGCCGGGGTGAGGAACAGATGGCCGACGGGCCCGGAGAACCACAGGTCACGGGCGTGCCGGGCGATCCGCAGCGGCGGCGGGAAGTACACGCTGCGCTGGGCGCGGGCGGCCAGTTCCCAGCAGGCGACGGCGCCGAGGAGCACCGACCAGCGCAGCAGGAAGGGGACGGCGGTGGCCCGGGGCGCGCCGGGCGCGGTTCCGGACGGAGCGCTGCCCTGTGCCCGGGTCACGGCCGGCTCCGCCGCGACTTCGCCGCCTCCGGGCGGGGTTCCTGCGCCCAGGCGAACAACCGCCGTTCCGCGCCGACGAGTACGCCGTTGATCACCAGTCCGAGAGCACCCGCCCACACCACCCCGGCCAGCACGTCCCGCGTGCCGTCCGTCTCCGTCTGGGCCTGGGCGATGAAGATGCCGAGGCCCTGGCCGAAGCCGGAGAGGATCTCCGTCGCGACGGCCAGGATCAGGGCGACCGCGGCCGAGATCCGCACACCGGCGGCGATGAACGGGGCGGTGGCTGGCAACTCCACCCGCAGCAGCACCGCGAGCCGCCCGAACCCGAAGGCGCGCAGGGTGTCCTTGGCCAGCGGATCGGTCTCGCCGAGGCCGTAGACGGTGTTGAACAGCACCGGCCACAGCGAGGCGTAGGCGATCAGCGTCACCTCCGTCCGCGTGCCCGGCCCGAGCAGCAGCGACACCAGCGGGATCAGCGCGATCGACGGCAGGGGCCGCAGAACCTCGATCACCGCGCGTACGGCGGCCTCCACCACCGGCACCGCGCCCAGCAGCAGCCCGAGCGGTACGGCGATCGCACAGGCCAGGGCGAGGCCCAGCGCCCACGCCCGCAGGGTCACCCCGATTCCGTCCAGAAAGGCCGGGTCGCCCGCCAACCGGGCGGCGCGGTCCAGGACTTCGGAGGCGGGCGGAAGATAGCTGCGCCGTACGATCCCGGTGCGGGAGACTGCCTCGCAGATCCCGAAGGCCACCGCCGCGCCGAGCAGACCGAGCAGCAGCTCCTGACGTCGTGTCATTTCACCAGCAGGGGTGCCGGATCGACGTCCTTCTTCAGCAGCCCCTGGGCGCGCATGAGCTTGATGAGCCGGCGCAGTGCGGTCGGGTCGGCGGACGCCGGATACGCGGGCAGGTGGATGGCCTTGGCCTGGTCCGCGGTCACCTTGGCATACTTAGGCAGCTCGGTGCGTACCGCTCCCGGGTCCTCGGCGGCGAGCTTCGAGGCCGCCTCGACGGCACGCCGGAAGCCCGCCGCGGCCTTGGGATTCTTCCTCACGAAGTCGGCGGTGGTTACGTACCCGCTGGCGGGCAGGCCTCGCGCCGGCCCCGAGCCGCCGTCCAGCAGGACCCGGGCGCCCAACTCGCCCTGTACGGCGGTGTCGAAGGGCTCGACCGCGTGGGCGGCGTCCACCTGGCCCCGTTGCAGGGCCGGGCCCATCTGCGGGAAGAGGATCTGCCGGTAGACGGGCCGGCCGGCGCCCTGGGCGTCCAGGATCGCATTCAGGGTCAGGGACTGGATGTTGTTGAGGACGGCCACGGCGACCTTCTTGCCCGCGAGATCGGCGGGTTTCCTGAGTGCCGAGTCCTTGGGCACGAGGACGTCCATCATGTGCGAGGCGATCCGGACGCCCTCGGCGAGGATGCGCAGGTCCAGGGTGCCCTTCTCGTTGGCCTGGAAATAGGTGACGTAGTTCGCGCTCGCGATCACGTTCACCTGGCCCTTGAGCAGTGCGGGAAGTGCCTGGATGCTCTGCTGGACGGGCTGGATGCGCACGTCCAGGCCCTCCTTGGCGAACAGCCCGCGGTCCCGGGCCAGATAGAGGGCGGCGGAGTCGGTGAGCGGCAGCGCCGCCACGGTCAGCTGCTGCCGGCCGTCACCGGAGTGCGGCTCGCCGCCGCTGTCGCAGCCCACGAGGGTCAGCGCCACCGCGGCGACGAGTGCGGCGAGGCGTTTCGTTCGCGTCATTCCCGGTCGTGATCGACGTAAAGGCATAGGGGCATGACTACCCAGCAATTGTCATGATCGCTACAGGTTGGTGGTGGGTTTCGGGGTCTTTGGAGAAATACGAACCGAGCGCTCGGTCGGCCCCCCGTCTGAGGCCGGAGTCAGGCCCGTGGGTGGGCGATGCGCAAGGGGGGTGCGGGGGTGGGGGCCGGGGCGTCGGTGGTGGCGGTGGCGTCCGTCCACCAGTCGGCGCCGTCCTCGATGTACCGCAGCAGCACGCCCTCGCGGATCGCCCAGGGGCAGACGACGGCCCCATGCAGCCCCATGAGCTTGAGCGCCGTGTGCCCGACGACCGCTCCCGCCAGGCTCTGTTCGGCGCGGGGCGCGGAGATCCCGGGCAGCTGGGCCCGCTCGGCGACGGGCAGCGCGGCGAGGGTGCGGACCGCCTCGCGCAGATCCCGGCAGCGCATCTCCCGCTGCACGAACGGCCCGTAGCGCCCGGGCGCCGCCCCGCACAGCCGGCCCAGCTGCTGGAACGTACGGGAGCTGACCGCGGCGGTGCGCGGCCGTTCCCAGCGGATCCGCGAGGCCACGTCCCGCAGTTCATGGCGGATCCGGCGGCGCAGTTCCTTCAGTTCCTCCGGCCCCGGCGGATCCTGGACCGCGAGGTACTCCTGGGTGAGGCGCCGCGCGCCGAGCGGCAGGGACGCGGCGAAGTCGGGCAGCCGGCCCCGGCCGAAGGCCACCTCCAGGGAGCCGCCGCCGATGTCGAGCACCGCGAGCGGGCCGGCGTGCCAGCCCAGCCAGCGACGGGCCGCCAGGAAGGTCAGCTCGGCCTCCATCTCACCCGGCAGGGTGCACATGCGGATCCCGGTCCCGGCCGCGACCCGGCGCAGCAGTTCCTGCCGGTTCGGGGCCGCGCGCACCACGGCGGTGGCGAAGGCCATGGGCCCCGAGGCATGCCAGCGCCGGGCGGTGGCCCCCGCCGCGGCCACCGCCTTCACCAGCGCCTCCACCGCCTCCTCGGCGATGGTGCCGTCCGGACCGACGTGTTCGGACAGGCGCAGCTTCCACTTGACGGTGTGCACCGGCAGCGGAACGCCACCCTCCACATCCGCGATCACCAACCGAACCGTGTTCGACCCCGCATCCAGCACACTCACCCGCATGGCCGGGAGGTACCCACTTTCCCGCCAGGAACCCGTCATTCAGAGGGCGAGTGTGCGCACGGCACCGACCGGCAGCTCCCTCAGGAACGGCTCGCGGGGCAGTCGGAGCCGAACCAGGCGCCGGCCGCGCACGGGCCGGGGTCCACCGGGCGCCCGTCCAGCGGGATGGTGCGCGTACACGACCCGCACACCACGTCCGCCTCGGCCCCGGCCGCCCGCAGCCGTGCCGCGGCCCCGTCGGCGGCCTCGAACCAGGTGTTCTCGACCACCGGCACCGGAACGGCCGCGCACAACCGCGCGCTGCGCCAGGCACCCAGCCCAGTGACGGTCCGCAGGACCCGCACGACGTCCGTCCTGCGGTCCCCGACCCCCGTGAGCACCACCGCGAACGGTGGCTCCTCCATCCGGCACCCCCTCGGCACCTGTCCTGATCCCGGCCCCCAGCCCGCCACCGACCCGGCTCCTGCCCTTAGACGGTCATCACCACTGTCGGTGCGAGGAGCGGCACTTGAGCGGGACGGACGCGACGAGGGTACTGGTGGTCGGCGGCGGCATCGCGGGAACCGCGGCCGCGCTCGGGCTGCACAGGGCCGGATACGACGTCACCGTGTACGAGGCACACCCCGACACGGCCGAGGACATCGGGGCGTTCCTGACCCTGGCGAGCAACGGAATGCGCGCCCTGGCCCAGCTCGACGCCACGGACGCCGTCACGGCCGTCGGTTTTCCGCTGACTTCGCTGCGGCTGCTCGACGGCGACGGCACCGAGCTGACGCACGCACCGCTCGGCGAGGTCGCCGAACCTGCACTGCGCTACCGCTGTCTGCGGCCCGGCGAGCTGAACGCGGCCCTGCAGGGCGAGGCGGCCCGGCGCGGCATCCGGGTGCGCCACGGCGCCCGTCTGGTCGCCGTCACGGACGGCCCGCACGGCGTCACCGCACGGTTCGCTGACGGCCGCACCGCCCACGCGAACCTCCTCGTCGGCGCCGACGGGCTGAACTCCACCGTGCGCCGGCTCCTCACCCCCGGGGTCCGGCCCAGGTACGCGGGCCAGCGGATCTTCTACGGCTACTCCGGCACCGCGGCCGGCTCGGACGGCACCGGCGTCATCACCTTCGTCCGGGGCAGCGAGACCACGGTCGGATACGCGGTGTCGCCGGCCGGGCAGCCGTACTGGTTCGCCCGCGTGAGCACGGAACCGCTGCCCGCCGGCGGCTCCGCGCACCGCGCCCCGTGGCGCGAGGAGCTGCTGCCGCTGCTGCGCAAGGACTTCACACCCGCCGCGGACGTCGTCGCCGCCTCCCAGGGGCCCGTCATGGTCACCAACGCCACCGAGATGCCGCTGGGCGCGATGTGGCACCGCGGGAGGATCCTGCTCATCGGCGACGCGGCGCACGCGGCCTCCCCGGCGACCGGGCAGGGTGCCTCGATGGCCCTGGAGGACGCCGTCGTCCTGGCCAAGGCGCTGCGCGACCTGCCCGACGCGCAGAGCGCGTTCACCGCCTACGAATGGCACCGGCGCCCACGGGTGGAGCACAACATCACCGTCAGCGGCGGTATCTCCCGCGGCGGCCGGAACCCGTCCCGTCCCGCTCCCGTCGTGGCCCGTCCCGCCGAGCCGGACCAGACGCTGATCCGCCAGCTGGCCTGGGACAGCCCGCTGTCCGCGGACCCGCCCGAGGACGACTGACCGGGAGCTCCGACCGGGACTCCTACGAGGGCGCACGCGCGCGAAAGTGCAAGAGGCGGCGCACCGGAGTCCATTGCCGGGGAGACCGCCGGGGCCGGATCGTTCCGTGCAACCGGCCCTTCGGCAACAAGGAGCACAGTTGCGACTCTTGAGCAGAGCAGGCGGCGCGGCGGCCGCGACCGCCGCCCTGGTCCTGGGCGGTGGCATCGCGTCCCCGGCACCGGCCGCCGCACCCGGCGATGCCGGCTACACCGTGACCGTGGGGACCCCGGTGCCCTTCACCCACCCCACGGACACCCCCGCGAGCCCCTACCTCGACCGGGACGGCACCTTCCACTACCAGCAGTCCGCCGCTCTGTACGGCGCCGGGGACCCGCGCACCTGGGACTTCTACACCGGCAAGGACTTCGACTCCGCGACCTTCGACAAGACCCTGAGCGAGGCGGTGAACCCCGCCAACCCCGCCGACCGCAACGACGACACCACCTGGCGCTGCAACAACAGCCCCACCGGCCGGGAGGCGACGTACGCGCCGAGCGGCTCCGGCTACGCCCAGAAGAACTACTGCGACCTGTCCGGGGTGTGGGTCGACCCCGACACCGGCGACTGGTACGGCCTGGTGCACAACGAGTTCACCCCGCAGCCCTTCGGCGACGGACTGCACTACGACGCCATCGACTACGCCGTCTCCACCGACCGGGGCCGCACCTGGACCATCGAGGACCACGTGATCACGTCCCCCTACAGCACCGAGCGCGGGGACACCACGGCCTTCCCGAACCAGACGTACTCCTACGGCGACGGCGACCAGCGCCTCTTCGTCGACACCGCCTCCGGCTACTTCTACGTCTATTACGGCTCCCGGATCATCGACAAGAGCGGCGGCTGGAGGGCCTTCTACGAGCACGTGGCCCGCGCTCCGATCTCGGCCAAGATGGCGCCCGGCTCCTGGCGCAAGTGGTACGACGGCGCCTGGTCGCAGCCCGGCACCGGCGGCAGGGAGAGCGACATCGTCCCGGTCGACGCCGACCACCCCACCGGATACACCCCCGCCTCCGCCGAGTACGACCCGGCCAACACCGGCACCGCCGCCCAGCAGATCACGGCGGGCACGATGCCCCCGACCTCGCCGCTGTTCGTGATGAACATCGCCTACGACGCCCATCTCGGGCTGTACATCGGCGAACCGCAGGCCGTCGACCAGAGCGGCGGCTCACCGCAGTACCTCTACGCCACCGACGACCTGAGCACCCAGAAGTGGCGCCTGATCGGCGACACCGGCAGCTACACCAACGCCTCCTGGTACCGCTGGTTCCTCGACAGCGCCAACCGCACCGGCTCCACGATCGTCGGCAGGTCCTTCCGCTCCTACTGCGCCTTCGGCTGCTCCCACGACGCCTCCGGCGAGTACGTCGACATCACCGTCGACCCCGGCACACCGGCGGCCCCGCCGATGGACACGAGCCGCCGCTACCGCATCGCGAGCGACGCGGGCCGGATCCTCGCCCAGGCGGCCGGCGGAACCGGCACCACTTCGCTGACGCGGCCCACCGCAACCGGCCGCGACATCTGGGTCTCCACCCCGACCGGCGACGGCGCCTTCACCCTCACCAACGCGGCGAGCGGCCGGCTGCTCGGCGTCGACTCCTCCTCCGCCGCCGGCCGGGTCTGGGGCGCCAGGCCGACCGTCACCGCCGCACGGAACGGCGGTCCCTCCGTCGGCCGGCAGTGGTTCGTGATCCCGAACGCCTCCGGCGGCACCTACCGTCTGGTCAACCGCTACAGCGGACTCGTGCTCGGCCTCTCCGCCACCTCCGGCCGGCTCGCCGAGACCACGCCGCTGCGCACCTGGACGGACCGCAGCGGAAGTTCCGCCGGCGGCGGACGCACCGCCGCCGAACAGACCCTGTCCCTCACCGCGACCGGCTTCGCACGCCGCTAGCCGAACCGGCCCCGACCCGCACGGGCCGGGGCCCAACTCCCCCCGGCGGCCAGGAGACTTCCGTCTATCCTGCGGCCATGTCGATCACCAACGGGGATTCCGACGCCCAGCTGGCCGTGCGCGCGGCCCAGGCGGGCGCAGCCGTGGTCCGTGACCTCTACGGCAGCCGGCTCGAACGCTACGACAAGTCCGCCGGGGACTTCGCGACCGAGGCGGACCTCGCCGCCGAGCGCGCCATCCTGGACGTACTGCGCGCCGCCCACCCCGACGACGCCGTCACCGGCGAGGAGAGCGGACGCTCCGGCGCCGCCGACGCGCACCGCCGCTGGCTCGTCGACCCGCTGTGCGGCACCCTCAACTACGCGGTGCAAAACATGCTCGTCGGCGTGAACGTCGCTCTGCGCCAGGGAACCGAGGTCACGGCCGCCGCGACCGCCGACCCGTTCAGCGGCGAGGTGTTCTGGACCGACGGCGAGACGGCCTGGGTCCGCAGGGAGGGCGCGGACGAACGGCTCACGCCCTGGGCCGGATCCGCGCTGGTGGACGTGAACCTCGATCCGCCGTTCCCCAACGCCCCCGGTTTCCAGGCGGTCCGGCTTCTGGCCGACCCGGGTTTCGCCGAGCGGTTCCGGCCCAGGGTCGTCTCCAGCACCCTCGCGGTGGCCTGGGTGGCCGCCGGACGCCGGGCCGCCTATGTCACCGACGGCGACCTGCGCGACAGCGTGCACTTCGCGGCGGGGATCGCCCTGTGCCGGGCGGCGGGCTGCACGGTGACCGGCCTGTACGGCGAGCCCGTGCTCAGCGGCGCGGGCGGGCTCGTCGCGGCGGCCGACGCGGAGACCCACGCCGCGCTGCTGGAGCTCGTCAAGAACCAGAGGGGCGAGGGGAGTTAGCCGAGGTGCTCGGCGTCAAGGGACGTGCATACGGGCCGAGTTGAAACCCTCCGCCGAGGCGCGGACAGGCGCGGCCGAGCCCGCCGCGCCTTCTCGACTCGGTCGCCGCTCGTCTGGTGTGATGCCCGCATGACCCTGGCCGCCGACCTCGCCACCCGCTTCGAACAGGCCCTGGACACCCGCTCGGAGACCCTGCGCGAGGCCGCCCAGGACTTCGGGCACATCGTGTCGGCCCCGCCGCTGGCGGTCCTGCGCCCACGGTCCGCAGCCGAGATCCGGGACCTGCTGGAGTTCGCCGGACCCCGGGGTGTCCCGGTGAGCGTGCGCGGCGGCGGCCACTCGATGTACGGGCAGGGGCAGGCGGGCGGCGGGATCGTGCTGGACCTGCGGGCGATGAACCGGGTCGGTCCCGTGGCCCACGGCCAAGTCACCGTGCAGGCAGGCGCGTTGTGGCGGGAGGTGCTGGCCGCCACCCTGCCGCACGGCCGCACCCCGCCGGTCCTCACCGACTACCTCGGCGCGGGTGTCGGCGGTGTCCTGTCGGCGGGCGGACTCGGCGGGGCCGGTCACCGGCACGGCCTGGTCGCGGACCAGGTCCTGGAGCTGGAGGTGGTGACCGGGGCCGGGGAGCACCGGGTCTGCTCACCGGACCGGGATCCGGAGCTGTTCCACGCCGTGCTCGCCGGACTCGGCCAGTGTGCCGTCATCGTGGCCGCCACCCTGCGCCTCGTCCCGGCCCCCGACCGGGTCCGCCGCTACTGCCTGTACTACGCCGGCCTCGCCCACTACCTCGCCGACCAGCGAAGACTCGCCGAGGAACAGCGTTTCACCCATCTGGAGGGCCAGGCGCGGCCGGCCGGTAAGCACGGCTGGCAGTACATGATCGAGGCCGTGGCCCCGTACGACGGCCCCTGCCCGCCCGACGACGCCGCCCTTCTCGACGGACTCGGGCACGACCGCGCCGCGCTGGAGACGGAGGACCTGGGATACGGCGAGTTCGCCCTTCGCGTGGACACCGACGAAGAAGTCCTGCGGGAGACCGGGGAGTGGCTGTATCCGCACCCGTGGCTCAATCTGCTGCCTCCGCACGACAGCGCCGAGTCCGTCGTCCGCGCCGTGCTCGCCGACCCCGCCTTCCGGGATCTGCGTGACACCGGCCTCGTCCTGCTGTACCCGCTGCTCTCCGACCGGTTGAGGGCGCCCCTCTTCCGTCGTCCCTCCGGTGAAGTCCTGTATCTGTTCGCCCTGTTGCGCACGGCACCGCCCGGCAGTCCCGAGGCGGTCGCGGCGATGGTGGCGGCCAACCGCGCCGCGTACGAACGGGCCCGCTCCCGGGGTGCAGTCGCCTATCCCGTCAACGCCCTGCCCATGTCGGACGCCGACTGGCGGGACCACTACGGCAGTAGCCGGCCGGCCTTCGCCGCCGCGAAACGGCGCTTCGACCCGCATCTCGTCCTGGCACGCGGACACGGCCTGCGGTTCTGAAGGTTTTGACTTCCGAAGGCTTGCCGCCCGCTTGCCTCACCACTTAAATCAAAACATGAACTAAGCTGTAAGGTCGCCCAGTTGAGCCGCTTTTCCATGGGAGCCGCCAGATGAGAAGCCGGAACGGAAGCCGCACGAGACCGAGACACCTGGGTGTCGCCCTGGCCGCCCTGGCCGCGCTGATCACCCCGCCCCTCGCCCACACCCAGGCCGCCGCGGCCGGGACGCAGACCTGCGACACGGCCGACGCCGCCCAGGGACGGCCGGCCACGGCGTCCTCCACCGAGAACGCCGGCACACCCGCCTCCGCCGCCTTCGACGGCACCACCTCCACCCGCTGGTCCAGCGGGTTCAGCGACCCGCAGTGGCTCCAGGTCGACCTCGGCGCGGTCACGGACCTGTGCCGGATCGACCTGAACTGGGAGACCGCCTACGGCAAGGACTTCCAGCTCCAGGCCTCGACCGACGGCCAGAACTGGACCACCCTCAAGACCGTCACCGGCGCGAGCGGAGGAACGGCGTCGTACGACGTCGGCGGCACCGGCCGGTACGTCCGCATGTACGGCACCGCACGCGGCACCGGGTACGGCTACTCCCTCTGGGAGATGGCCGTGCACACCACGACCACCGCGACCGGCCCGATCCAGGGCGGCGGCGACCTCGGCCCGAACGTCATCGTCGTGGACCCCTCCACGCCCGACCTCCAGCAGAAGTTCGACGACGTCTTCCATCAGCAGGAGTCCGCCCAGTTCGGCACCGGCCGCTACCAGTTCCTTCTCAAGCCGGGCACGTACGACAACATCAACGCCCAGCTCGGCTTCTACACCTCCATCTCCGGACTGGGCCTGAACCCCGACGACACGCAGATCAACGGCGACGTCACCGTCGACGCCGGCTGGTCCAACGGCAACGCCACGCAGAACTTCTGGCGTTCGGCGGAGAACCTCGCGATCACGCCCTCCAACGGCACCGACCGCTGGGCCGTCGCCCAGGCCGCGCCCTTCCGGCGCATCCACGTCAAGGGCGGCATGAACCTCGCCCCGACCGGCTACGGCTGGGCCTCCGGCGGCTACATCGCGGACTCGAAGATCGACGGCACGGTGGGCCCGTACTCCCAGCAGCAGTGGTACACCCGCGACAGCTCGGTCGGCGGCTGGACCAACGGCGTCTGGAACATGACCTTCTCCGGCGTCCAGGGCGCCCCCGCGACCGACTTCGACAGCGGCCCGTACACCACCCTGGACACCACCCCGGTCTCCCGCGAGAAGCCGTTCCTCTACCTGGACGGCAACGGCTACAAGGTGTTCGTCCCCGGCAGACGCACCAACGCACGCGGCGTCTCCTGGCCGAACACGCCGGGCACCTCCCTCCCGCTCGACCGGTTCTACGTCGTCAAGCCGGGAGCGACGGCCGCCACCATCAACGCGGCCCTCGCCCAGGGCCTCAACCTGCTCTTCACGCCCGGCGTCTACCACCTCGACCGGACCATCGACGTCACGCGCCCCGACACCGTCGTCCTCGGCCTGGGACTGGCCACGCTCGTCCCGGACAACGGCGTCGACGCGATGCACGTGGCCGACGTCGACGGCGTACGGCTCGCCGGCTTCCTCATCGACGCCGGCCCGGTCGACTCCGACACGCTGCTGCGCATCGGCACGCCCGGCTCCACCGCCGACCACTCGGCCGACCCCACCACCGTGCAGGACGTGTTCTTCCGCATCGGCGGCGCGGGGCCCGGCCTGGCCACCAACTCGCTCGTGGTCGACAGCGACGACGCGATCATCGACCACACCTGGATCTGGCGCGCCGACCACGGCAGCGGCGTCGGCTGGGACACCAACCGCGCCGACTACGGCCTGCGGGTCAACGGCGACGACGTGCTCGCCACCGGCCTGTTCGTCGAACACTTCAACAAGTACGACGTCTACTGGAACGGAGAACGCGGCCGGACGATCTTCTTCCAGAACGAGAAGGCGTACGACGCCCCCGACGCCGCCGCCATCACCCATGACGGCATCGTCGGCTACGCGGCCTACAAGGTCGCCGACTCCGTCACCGCCCACGAGGCCTGGGGACTCGGCAGCTACTGCAACTACACGGCCGACCCGTCCATCGTCCAGGCCCACGGCTTCCAGGTCCCGACCGGCCCGGGCATCAGGATGCACGATCTGCTGGTGATCTCCCTCGGCGGCAAGGGCCAGTACGCCCACGTGGTCGACAGCACCGGCGCACCCACCTCGGGAACCAGCACCGTCCCCTCCAAGGTGACGTCGTTCCCGTGACCCGTGCCGGGGCGGGCAGCTCCTGATCGCGCAGGTCATGAGCTGCCCGCCCGGGCGGCCGAGGAGGTGCCCGGGGGTTTCGAGTGCGCCGCGAGTGCAACACGGACGGTGCGGCCCGTACGGACGGAGCCGCACCCTCCGCATGCCCGCCGAGGAAGAGGACACTCATGGATCACTCGCGCGCACCCGTACTCGAGGCCCTGGAGGAGTTCCGGCGCCGCGGAGACGTGGTGTTCGGACCGCCCGGGCACAAGCAGGGCCGCGGCACCGACCCCAGGGTCGCCGAGGTCCTCGGCATCGACGTCTTCCGCTCGGACGTACTGAACCTCAACGGCCTGGACGACCGCCGGGAGTCCCAGGGCGTGCTGTCACAGGCGCAGGAGCTGATGGCCGACGCGGTCGGCGCCGAGCACGCCTTCTTCTCGACCTGCGGCAGCTCCCTGTCCGTGAAGACCGCGATGTGCTCGGTCGCGGGCCCCGGGGAGAAGCTGCTGCTGTCGCGCAACGCGCACAAGTCGGTCGTCGCGGCGGTGATCATCAACGGTGTGGAGCCGATCTGGGTCCACCCGAAGTTCGACACCGAGCGGCACATGGCCCATCCGCCGGAGCCCGACGACGTCCGCGCCCGGCTGCGCGAGCACCCCGACGCCAAGGGCATGCTGCTGATCACACCCACCGACTGGGGCACCTGCGCCGACATCCGGGGCGTCGCCGACGCCTGCCACGCCTACGACGTACCGCTCATCGTGGACGAGGCCTGGGGCGCCCATCTGCCCTTCCACCCGGACCTCCCGGCCTGGGGCATGGACGCCGACGCCGACCTGGTCGTCACCAGCGTGCACAAGATGGGCGGTGCCATCGAGCAGAGCTCGGTCTTCCACCTCCAGCACGACCGGGTGCAGCCCGAGGTGCTCAAGCAGCGCGAGGACCTGCTCGGCACGACCAGCGCCTCCTGCCTGGTGTACGGCGCCCTGGACGGCTGGCGGCGGCAGATGGTCGAGCGGGGCCATGAGCTGCTGGAGGCGGCCGTCCACCGTGCCGAGCGCATCCGGGCGGAGCTGCGGGAACTGCCGGGGCTGCGGATCATGGGGGGCGAGGTGATCGAGGAGGGCCTGGCGGCCGAGTTCGACCCGATGAAGATCGTCGTGGACGTCCGGGACCTCGGCATCAGCGGCATGCAGGCGGCCGAGTGGCTGCGGACGCACCGGCACGTCGACGTGGGCGGCTCGGACAGCTGCCGGATCAGCGCCTCCATCACCCACGCCGACGACGACGAGACCGAGAAGGTCCTGCTGGACGCCATGCGCTCGCTGGTCGACAACGCCGGTTCGATCGAACGGCGGCCCGCCGTCCGGCTGCCCGAGCCCCGGACGCTCGAACTGGAACAGGCCGTCCTGCCGCGCGAGGCGTTCTTCGGTCCCACCGAACAGGTGCCCGCCGAGCGGGCCGTGGGCCGGATCTCCGCCGAGATGATCAGTCCCTATCCGCCCGGGGTGCCCGTCGTGGCGCCCGGCGAGGTGATCACCAAGGAGGTGCTGGACTACCTGCGCAGCGGAGTGGCGCACGGCTTCCTCATCGCCGACGCGGCGGACCCGTCGCTGGAGACCCTGCGCGTCACACCGCGACCGTGACCGGTCCCGTCCGGGTGCCGGGGCGCGGCCGGGGATGCTCCCTGGCCGGCCGCCGGCGGTCCTCTGCCCCGCCGTCCGTGCCCCGTGACCGGGCCCTTTCGGACTGCGGGGGCCGGGGCCAGCGCCTAAGGTGGCGTGTGCGGGCGGCCGGGTGCCTGCCTGCCGGGTCAAGAAGGCGGCCCTCCTGACGAAGACACCCTCGGCAGGGGGCACTTGGCCCTGCTCGACGGTCCCCGGGCCCGGACGACGCGTCCGGCGGGCCTGCCGCCCCGGCAACTCGATGGGAGACGGCCCGACTTCACCCCGACCGGAAATCCGCCGCGATTCCCGGTTTCGGACGCTCCGGCCCGGGGACCTCGGTACGAGGACCGCGTCGACCTCTTTCACCACATTTGTTCAGGTCGTCGGCCGTATGTCCGGGCGTGGCCACCGCGCGTCGCACGCCCCGCTTCGCCGGTGCCGGGCCCACCCCGTGACCAGCGAAGGAAGCAGAGCGATGAGCGAGACGAACCCCTTGAAGCGAGCGGCGGAGAAGGCGACGGACGTCCTGCGGGGCGACGGCGCGGGCCCGGAGCAGGGCCTCCCCGGAAAGCCGGGTGCCCGGTCCCCGTCGGTCGCCGAGCCGACCGAACCCCATGAGCCACTCCCGCCCAAGCCCGACCAGACCGGCCCGGAGACCGTCTCGCCCACCGGTCAGCCCACCGGCGCCGACCAGGCACGGATGGCGCAGAGCGGCAGCCGGCTGACCAACGCCCAGGGCACGCGGCTGTACGACACGGACCACTCGCTCAAGGCGGGACCCCGCGGCCCGGTCCTCCTGCAGGACCACCATCTGCGGGAAAAGGTCATGCACTTCGACCACGAACGCATCCCCGAGCGCGTGGTCCACGCCCGCGGCGCCGCGGCGCACGGGATCTTCCGCAGCTACGGCACGGCGGCGAACGTGACGAAGGCGGCCTTCCTCGCCGAGGGCGTGGAGACGCCGGTGTTCGTCCGCTTCTCCACCGTGCTCGGCTCCCGGGGCTCCGCCGACACCGTCCGCGACACCCGCGGATTCGCGACGAAGTTCTACACCAGCGAGGGCGTCTTCGACCTGGTCGGCAACAACATCCCGGTCTTCTTCATCCAGGACGCGATCAAGTTCCCGGACGTCGTCCACGCCGCCAAACCCCACCCCGACCGGGAGATCCCGCAGGCCCAGAGCGCCCACGACACCTTCTGGGACTTCGTCACCCTGCACACCGAGGCCACGCACCACACCCTCTGGAACATGTCCGACCGTGGCATCCCGCGCTCCTTCCGCACCATGGAGGGCTTCGGGATCCACACCTTCCGCCTGGTCGACGCCGCCGGCGGCACGACCCTGGTGAAGTTCCACTGGAAGCCGAAGCTGGGCGTGCACTCGCTGGTGTGGGAGGAGGCCCAGATCATCAACGGCGTGGACCCGGACTTCCACCGCCGGGACCTCGCTGACGCCATCGAGGCGGGCGCCTACCCCGAGTGGGAGTTCGGCATCCAGACCTTCCCCGACACCCCCGACCAGACGTTCGAGGGCATCGACCTGCTGGACCCGACGAACATCGTCCCCGAGGAACTGGCCCCCGTGCAGCCCATCGGCCTGCTCACCCTCAACCGTAATCCGCTCAACTTCTTCGCCGAGACCGAGCAGGTCGCCTTCCACCCCGGCCACCTCGTCCCCGGCATCGACATCACCGACGACCCGCTGCTCGCGGGCCGGCTCTTCTCCTACCTGGACACCCAGATCACCCGGCTGGGCGGCCCCAACTTCGCGCAGATCCCGATCAACCGTCCGCACGCGCCCGTCAACGACATGCTGCGCGACGGAATGCACCAGACGGCCGTGCACCAGGGCGTGGCCCCCTACCGGCCCAACTCCCTGGACGGCGGCTGCCCGTTCACGGCCGGCGCCGACGCGGGCGCGTTCGTCGAGGCGCCGGTCCGGGTGCCGGAGGCGACGAAGGTCCGCGAGGCACCGGCGTCCTTCGACGACCACTTCAGCCAGCCGCGCCGGTTCTGGCTCAGCATGAGCCCGGTGGAGCGCGAGCACATCATCGGCGCCTACACCTTCGAACTCGCCAAGTGCTACGAACAGGCCATCAGGGAACGGGCGTTGCAGGTGCTGGCGAACATCGACCCGGACCTGTGCGCGGGCGTCGCCACCGGCCTCGGCCTGCCCGCCCCCGCACCCAGCGTTCCCCTGGCCGACGTCGAGCCCAGCCCCGCCCTGTCCCAGGTCGGGCGCACCTGGCCCACCGACGGCCGGGTCATCGGCATCATCACCGGCCCCGACGGCGACCTGGACGGCGTACAGGCCGTACGCCAGGAGGTGCTGGACGGGGGCATGGTCCCGCTCGTCGTCGCACCCACGGGCGGCACCCTCGGCTCCGGCCCGGACGGCCCGGCCGTCCAGCGGACCTATGCGACGGCACGCTCCGTTGAGTTCGACGCGCTGCTCGTGGCCGGTGCCCCGGGCATCGGCGTCGATGCCTACGGCGCCCGGGACGCCAAGGCAGGCCTGCCCACCGGCGGCAACGGCACTCCCGACCCGCGGGTGGGCCTGCTGCTGACGGAGGCGTACCGGCACGGCAAGGCCATCGGAGCCGCCAAGGGCGGGGAGACCGCGCTGGAGGCGGCCGGCATCCCCGCCGACGCGCCCGGTGTGATCGCCGGCGACGGCGCCACGACGGTCCTGCAGCAGCTCACCCAGTTGCTCGGCTCCCACCGGGTCTGGGACCGCTTCCCGTCGACCGCCTGACGGTCCCCCAGGCAGGGGTCACCGAACGGCACTTCGCGGCTGTCCGCCTGGTCCGGCCCCGAACGGCGTACCAGAACAGGCGGACGGCGTGGGTCGCGGGTCCGATGGAAGCGCCCCTCCGTCAACCAGTAAGGCAGATCATGCGTCTTCGCAGCTTCGCCACAACGGCCGTTCTCGCGGGTGTCCTTGCCATGGGTGGCTCGGCGACCGCCTTCGCCGCGGACCCGGACCCGACGACCGGCAGCGCCGTCAACAGCCCTGGTCTCGTCTCGGGCAATGTCATCCAGGTGCCGGTCGAGATCCCGGTCAACGCGTGCGGCGACAGCATCAATCTCATCGGGCTGCTGAACCCGGCCGCCGGCAGCGCCTGCGCCAACCGGTGACGCCGCCCGTGCGCCGGCTCCCATGCGCGGGAGCCGGCGCACGGCTGTTCGGGCCCCGGGAAGATGCTCACCGCACGTTTGGCGCGATGGGGGCGGGCAACTCGTCGAGCGCCGGCCGGCACCACCCCCGGGGGTGGAAGGACGCCGGTCAGGTGGGACGGCGGAACAGCGCCGTCCAGAGGAACTCCTCCCCGAACAGCGCGGAGCCCGCCGGTTCCTGCCGCATGGGGCGCAGTTCGACCTCCTGAAGATCGGAGAAGATCCGCCGCAGTGACTCGGGTGTGTAGGCGAGACCGCCGTGCAGGCCGGGCTCGCGGTAGAAGGCCGCGTCGGGGAGCTCGGACCCCATCCGCCCTGCGGCGAAACAGGTGAGCGCGAAATGCCCGCCGGGCGCCAGCACACGCTCCAGCAGCGCGAGATGGCTGACCCGGCGGTGCGGTGGCAGGTGGTGGAAGCAGCCGGAGTCGTAGACCAGGTCGTACGGGCCGGGCAGCTCGCTCGTGCCGTCCGCCGTCAGGGTGAACGCGTCCCCGCAGTGGAACCGGACGCCTCCCACCCGGGCGCCTGCTCCCGCGGCGCCCGGCCCCACCTCCCGCGCCCGCTCCTCGGCCCAGGCGATCGCGGCGGGCGAGAGATCGACGGCGTCCACCTCGAAGCCGTGCGCGGCGAGGTACGAGGCATTGCGGCCGGGGCCACAGCCCAGGTCGAGGGCCCGCCCCGGCGCGATCAGACCGCGCTCCAGGTAGGACACCAGGTTCTCGTCCGGCTTCGCCGCGAAGAACGGCACTGGTTTGTCCCGTTCCGCATAGAAGCCGTCCCACCATGCGGCCGCGCCGCGCGTCCACCGGTCGGCCTCCGGCGCGAACAGCCCGTCCAGGAGTCGCAGTACGTCTTCCACCGTGCGGATGTCCCGGTCCATCCGGCCCCCTTTCCCGATGCCCAGAACCTAGGGACGGCGACGGCGGAAGGCCAGGTCGCCGGGCTCGGCCCGAGGGCACCGGCGGGCCTGTGAGCGGCCGGCGCAGGAGAGGCGAGGGGCCTGCCCCAGAGGGGCGGCGGACGGGCCTTGCGAGCCCCACGGCACACCGGCACGCGGCCTTCCTCGATCGAGCCGGGGGCACTTTCCCGTCCGCTTGCCCGGGAGCGTCCGCGACAGGCAGGGGGACCGGCTCAGTCCCGTCTCGCGGCCGGGGCCTCGCCGCCGGCCTGTGCCGCATCCTGCTGTGCGGCCGGGCGGCGGCGCCCGCGCAGCAGCAGGCGTCTCGCCGGGCGCTCCACCGCCTCGTACAGCAGCCAGGACAGCCCGAGCGACACCGTGAACGCGGTCGTGGTCACGGCGATCCCCGCCAGCAGACCGAAGTGCGGCTTGGTCCCGAGCAACCGTGTGGCGGACTGCAGCACCAGAAGATGGATCATGTAGAAGGCGAACGACAGCTCGCCGAGCCGCACCAGCCGCCGGCGCCGCCACAGCGAGGGCAGCCCTTGTACGTCCGCGACGGCCGCGGCCGGGATGAGCAGCGTGAACCCGGCGATGGTGCACACGGTGGCCGAGTAGCCGGGTGCGACCTGCGGGACGAGGAAGTAGCCGATGATGGCCAGGGCGAGCGAGGCCTCGAGACCGGGCCCCCGCCACCGGCCGAGCAGCACCAGCCGCGCGGTGACAGCGCCGAGGACGAACTCGGGCAGCCGGACCGCCGGGAAGGAGTACAGCGCGTATCTCCACCAGTGGTGGGCGTCCGCCCGGGCCAGCACGAAGACCGCCACCACCGCCAGAGCGCCGAGCGCTGCCGAACCGCGCGCGCCGAGCCGGCGCAGCAGCAGGAACAGCAGCGGGAAGGAGGCGTAGAAGAACGCCTCGCAGGCGAGGGACCAGCTGACCGGGTTCAGCGTCTGCCACCAGGGGCGCCACCAGGAATGCAGCAGCAGCAGATTGGACAGCGTCTGCTTCGGCGTCGGCCTCGGCTGGTTCCCGAGCGTGTACGTCATGACCAGGGCGAGGGCCAGAGTGACCAGGTGCACCGGATAGATGCGCGCGATGCGCCGCCGCCAGAAGGCGAGCACTCTGTCACGGGGCCGCGCCGACCAGGTCAGGACGAAGCCGGAGAGCACGAAGAAGAACGACACACCGGTGGCGCCGGCCCCGAATCCCCAGGACACGAGGCGGCCACCGGTGCCTCCGAAGTAGCCGAAGTTGTTCACATGAAGTCCGAACACCAGCAGTGCCGCCATCCACCGCAGTCCCGTGAGGGACGGCAGCGAGGGCATGGCGGCGGCTGGGGAATCCCTGGCGGTCGTGTCGCCGGCACTGGCGTTCGGCGTCGTCCGGATCGTCCGGGTCGTCGCCGTTGTCATCGAATCACCTGCCGCAGAGGGTTGGCGTGGGGCGTGAAGGGGTATGTTGCCCGTTCGCCTCTGATCCATCACGTCACATGGCAAACATCACACTCGCTGCCGAACGACAGCGGCCTCCCTCTGCCACGGACGCCTGGACCGGGTGCACCCGTACGAGTGACGCCCCACGTCCCGCCTTGATCAGCTCGCGGCCAGTTCCTTGGTGATCCGCTCCAGCATGAACGCCGAGGACTCCCTGGCCCGCTCCTCCCAGGCGAACACACAGGCCGTGGCCACGCCGTCGAACCCCAGCTCGCGCAGGGTGCCGAAGAAGGCGTCCCAGTCGACCTCGCCCTGCCCTATGTCCAGGTGCTGGTGGATCCGGGCCGGGGTGCCCGGCGGGTTCAGGATGTACCGCAGGCCGGAGGACCCCTTGTGGTTGAAGGAGTCCGCGATGTGCACGTGCCGCAGCTTGTCACGGAGTTGTAAGCAAATAACTGCTGGCGTCGGCTCAACTTCACTGTGTGGCATGGTAGATGGGCTGTCATGGCGATACCGGAGGAGACCCTCGAGG